>VGER01000001.1 GCA_016869235.1 Alphaproteobacteria bacterium
GCCCACATCGAGGGCCTCGGGGCTCACGCCCACATCCCCACGCACAGGACCCGCAAGGTCCAGCGCACCGTCGACAAGGCCATCTACCGTCAACGCAACCTCGTCGAGCGCTTCTTCAACAAGCTCAAGCACTTCCGTGGCATCGCCACCCGCTACCACAAGCTCGCCCGCAACTTCCTGGCAGCCCTGGCTCTGGCCGCCACCCGCCTCTGGCTCAGGCATTATGAGTCCACGACCTAGCTGCGTCGCGGGAATGGCGCGCTTCACCGAGAACTCACCGCTCGCCCGCCGATATGTCGCCGCCTATGGCGCGCCGCGGCGAGTGCCCAGCGCTCGCCATCCAATGTCTCTTCGGCAGAATCCCTCCGGCCAACGAATGCGATCCACCGCCGCGTATGCCTTGGCCTGGGCGTCGGCGACGTCCTTGCCCAGGGCGGTGACTCCCAACACGCGTCCGCCATTGGCTTTCCATACGCCTTCCTGCTTCGTGGTGCCGGCATGAAAGATCGTCACATCGGGTGACTTGGCGGCTTCGTCCAGTCCCTCGATCACCGAGCCTTTGGCATAGCTGCCGGGGTAGCCCTTGGTGGCCATCACCACGCACAACGATGCCTGGTCGTGCCAGCGCGCGTTGACCTTGTGCAGCACGCCCTCGCGCGCCGCCATCAGCAGCGTCAGCAGGTCGGACTTGAGCCGCGGGATCAGCACTTGCGCCTCGGGATCGCCGAAGCGCGCGTTGTATTCGATGAGCTTCGGCGCGCCGTTGACGATCATCAGGCCGGCGTAGAGCACGCCGACGTACTTGCGGTCCTCTGCGACCATGGCGCGCGCCGTCGGCTGGACGATCTCTGCCAAGATGCGCTTCTCCAACTCCGGCGTGAGGAGCGGCGGCGGCGAGTAGGCGCCCATGCCGCCGGTGTTGGGTCCGACGTCGCCGTCGCCGACCTTCTTGTGGTCCTGCGCGGCGGCGAGCGGCAGCACCTGCTCGCCGTGCACGAGGGCGAAGTAGGAGAGCTCCTCGCCGGTGAGGAACTCCTCCAGCACCACCTCCTTGCCGGCGGCGCCGAGCGAGCCGTCCAGCATCTCGCCGCACACGCGCAAGGCCTCCTCACGCGTGGTGGCGATGTGCACTCCCTTGCCCAGCGCCAGGCCGTCGGCCTTGACGACCAGCGGCAGCGTCGCGCGGGCGATGTGCTTCCTCGCTTGCTCGATGTCGCGCACGCGCACGAAGGTCGCGGTCGGGATGCCATGGCGCGCGCACAGCTCTTTGGTGAAGGCCTTGGAGCCCTCCAGGACGGCGGCGCGGGCGGAGGGGCCGAACGCGTGGATGCCCGCTTCCTCCAGGCGATCGACGAGCCCGTCCACCAGCGGGTTGTCCGGTCCGACGACCACGAAGCCGATCTTCTTCTCGCGGCAGAAGGCAATCAGCCCGACGGTGTCGTCCACCGCGATCGGCACGCAGGCGGCATCCTGCGCAATGCCGGCGTTGCCCGGCGCGCAATAGAGCGAGTCCACCAGGGGCGATGCTGCCAAGCCCCAGCACAGGGCGTGTTCGCGGCCGCCGCCGCCGACGACGAGGACGTTCATTGTGATGGGCGAGATTGGTGGTGCGGTTCGCCGTCTTGTAACATAGGGGCAGTGGCACAAGCAGCCGATAGGGCCGGGCCAAATGTCCCGCTGCCCCTCGATGGCGAGGGCGCGCGGCCGGCATCCGGCATCCCCGAGTACACGGTCGCCGAGCTTTCGATGGCGCTGCAGCGCACCGTCGAGGGCGTGTTCGGCCGCTTGCGCGTGCGCGGCGAGGTCACCAACCTCAAGCGCCCGTCGTCGGGGCACTGGTACTTCGACATCAAGGACACCGACAGCATCATCACGGCGGTGTGCTGGCGCTCGACCGCCATCCGCCTGCGCACCAACCTCGAGGACGGCCAGGAGGTGATCGTAACCGGGCGGCTGACGACCTACCCCGGGCGGTCGCAGTACCAGATCGTCGTCGACCAGGCCGAGCTCGCCGGCGCCGGCGCGCTGCTCAAGCAACTCGATGCGCGGCGCAAGAAACTGGCCGCCGAGGGCCTGTTCGATCGCGCGCGCAAGCGCAAGCTCCCGTCGCTGCCGTCCGTCATCGGCGTCGTGACGTCGCCAACCGGCGCCGTCTTCCGCGACATCCTACACCGCCTGCGCGACCGCTTCCCGCGCCGCGTGCTGTTGTGGCCGGTGTCGGTGCAGGGCGCCGACGCGGCGCCAGACATCGCCGCGGCCATCCACGGTTTCAGTCGGATCGACGCCGCCGGCGCGGTGCCGCGGCCCGACGTGCTCATCGTCGCGCGCGGCGGCGGCAGCGTCGAGGACCTGTGGGCGTTCAACGAAGAGATCGTCGTGCGCGCCATCGCCGCGTCGCAGATCCCGGTCATCAGCGCCGTCGGTCACGAGACCGACACGACCCTCTCCGACTTCGCCGCCGACGTGTGCGCGCCGACGCCGACCGCCGCGGCCGAGCTCGCCGTGCCGGTGCGTGCCGAGCTCATCGCGGCGACGCGTTCCTTGTCGGCGCGCCTGTTCGGCGCGGCGACGCGCGCGCTCGACCGCCGCCGCGAACGACTCAGGGGTCTGGCACGCGGCCTGCGCGGCCCGCGCGAGCTGCTCGAGGTCGCATCCCAGCGCGTCGACCACGCCGGCATGCGGCTCGGGCGCGCCCAGACGGCGCTGCTTGGAGATCACGGCCAGCGGCTTGCCGGTGCCGCCCGCACGCTCAGGCCACGCATCCTGCGCCGCGGCCTCGATGACGGCAGCCGCCGCCTGACCCAGGCCGGCGCCACGCTGCAACGCGAGGCGCGCCGCCGTCTCAAGGAACGCGCCCGCGAGCTCGAAGCGCTCGCGACCCTTCTGGACAGCGTGAGCCACAAGAGCGTGCTCCAGCGCGGCTATGCCGTGGTCCGCGACGCCCAGCAGCGGCCGGTGACCACGGCGGAAGGCATCGCCCCCGGCATGCCACTGGACATCGAGCTAAAAGACGGTCACATCGACGTGGTGACCGGCTCGGTCAAGCCGTCGCCGCAGGGGTCGTCCTCGGGGCCGTCCAGGAAGGCCACGCCCAAGCGCAACGGCAGCTCGGATCAGGGAACCCTCCTATGAAAGACACTGTCGAGCCGCGTCCCGAAGGCCCGGAAGCCAAGCTCCTCTATGGGCCCGGCGGCTACCAGATGCTGAAGCCCGGCACCTACGTGGTGTGCTCGGTGACGGGGCGTCCCATCCCGCTCGAGCAGTTGCGCTATTGGAACGTCGACAAGCAGGAGGCGTACTTCGACGCCGCTGCCGCGTTCCGCCGCCACTCGGAAACCCAAGCCAAGAAGTGATCCGCGCAGCGGCAACGCTGCTCGTCGCGCTCCTGTGCGCGAGCGCGGCGCTGGCGCGCGACATCGCCTTCACCGGCGCGCTCATGCAGGGCGGGCTGGTGGTAGCCCGCGCCGAAGGCGCGCGCGCCGCGCAGCTCGACAATCGGACTCTGGCCGTCGCCCCGGACGGCACCTTCGTGTTTGGCCTGGCGCCCGATGCCAAGGCCGAAGCGCTCCTCGTCGTGCGCTACGCCGACGGTACCGAGGAAGCACGCACGCTGCAGGTCGCGCGGCAGACCTGGAAGGTCGAGCGCATCGACGGGCTACCGCCCGCCATGGTCAACCCACCGCCGGCGGTGCAGGCGCGCATCTCGCGCGAGGCGACGCTGATCGCCAACGCCCGCAGGAAGAGCGCCACGGAGCCATGGTTCGCCGCTGGCTTCGGCTGGCCGGTGGTCGGACGCATCAGCGGCGTGTTCGGCTCGCGCCGCGTGCTCAACGGCCAGGAGATGGCGCCACACTGGGGCGTCGACATCGCCATGCCGACCGGAACGCCGGTGCTGGCGCCGGCGCCGGGCGTGGTCACGCTTGCCGAGCCCGACCTCTACTACACCGGCGGCACCATCATCCTCGACCACGGTTTCGGCGTGATGTCGACCTACTCCCACTTGTCCAAGGTGTCGGTGCAGGTCGGCCAGGTGCTGAAGGCCGGCGATACGCTCGGGGCGGTCGGCGCCACCGGGCGCGTCACCGGACCGCACCTGCACTGGAACATCCACTGGTTCGACGTGCGCATCGACCCGGCGCTGGTCGCGCCGCCCATGCTGCGCGCCGGCGGCTAGGTCGAGCGCCCGTCGCGCGGCGCGCCCGCTAGTCGCCCCAGCGGTTATGCAGCCAGAGCCACTGCTCCGGCCGCGCGCGGATCCACTCCTCCATCAACGCGTTGACGCGTTGCATCGTTTCCGCGACGTCGGCGGCGCGATCGCCGGTGCGCGCCGGCTGCAGCGGCGGATAGAACGTGATGCGGAAGCGGACACCGCCCAGGCGTTCGCATCGCGCCGGTACGATCGGCACGTCGTCACGCACCGCGAACTGGGCGATGGCCGGCGCCGTCATCGCCGGGCGGCCGAAGAACGGCACCGCGATGCCGTCATTCATCTTCTGGTCGACCAGCATGGCGAAGTGGCGGCCCTCGCGCAGGCCTTCGATCATGGTCTTCGCCGCCGCGCGTCCCTTGTTGGTGAAGGCGCCCATCGGCGTGCGCCAGTAGGCCATCACCCGGTTCAGCGCCTGGTTGTTGATCTCGCGGTAGATGATCTCGATGTCCACGCCACGCTGGCGCACCGCCACGGGCGGCAGGTCCCATTGGCCGACGTGCCCGGCGAAGAAGATGGCGCCGCGACCGCCCACCTTGATCGCGTCGAGATGCTCGGCGCCGACGACCTTGACCGGGCCGCCGGGCGCGTAGCAGTCGATGGCGCGCAGGTGGGCGCTTTCCAGCGCCAGGCGGCCGAGGTGGTCCCACATGGCGCGCACCGTGGCACGCACCTCCTGCGGCGGCATCTCGGGGAAGGCGCGCGCGAGGTTGCGCACGGCGGTGCGCGAGCGCGGGACATACGGCCCCACCGCGCGGCCGATGGCGCCGCCGATGCCCGACGCGACTGAGAGCGGCAGGCGGGCACACAGCCAGAGGAGCGCTGCCGCGGCGCCCGCCTCGGCGTAGTCGAGGATCGCGGCGCGGGCGCGATATTTGCGGCCGCTGGAGGCGGCCTCGCTCATTGGTGCAGCGCCGGCGCCAGCACGCGGTCCAGCGCCTCCTCGTCGTCGAACGCGAGCGCGACCTCGAGGAACTCGATGCCGGCGCGATCCTCGATGCGGGCCAAGTCCTTGGCGGTCGTCACCAGGCGAGCCCCGGCGGCCGCCGCCTCGGCGCGCAGGCGGGCGAGTTCGACCGGCCGGTACGGGTGGTGGTCGGCAACAGCCCGCGACGACACGACGTTGCAGCCGAGCGCGGCCAGGGTCGCGAAGAACTTCGACGGCCGTCCCATGCCGGCAAAGGCGAGCACCCGCGCGCCCGCCAGCCGCCGGCGCGACTCCTCGGTGGCTTCCAGGCGCGCGCGCAGGATGGGGCCCTTGGCGCCCGGCAGCGCGCAGTCGCCGCCGATGACGACGATCGCGTTGGCGCGCTCCAATCCGAAGGCCGCGCTCTCGCGCAGCGGTCCCGCGGGGAGGGTGCGCCCATTGCCGAAGCCGTAGGCGGCGTCCACCACCACGAACGACACGTCCTTGGCGATGCCGGGATTCTGGAAGCCGTCGTCGAGCACCACCACACTGGCGCCGGCCGCCGCGGCGCGGTCAGCGCCGGCAAGGCGGTCGCGCGCCACCCAGGTCGGTGCCGCCGCCGCCAATAGCAGGGCCTCGTCACCGACGGTGGCGGCGCCGTGGTGCAGCGGATCGACCCGCAACGGTCCTGCCGCCGTGCCGCCGTGGCCGCGCGTGAGGAAGTGCGGGAGCGCACCGCGCCCGCGCAGCCGTGCGGCGATCGCCAGCGCCGCCGGCGTCTTGCCGGCGCCGCCGGCGACCAGATTGCCAATGCACACCACCGGCACGGGCGCCTTGCGCGGCGTCGTCACCGCCCAGCGCAGCCGGTGCGCCGCGGCGTACGCCCAGGCGGCCGGGGCGAGGGCGGTCGCCGCCAGCGAAAAGCGGTTGGCAGGCGGACCCCAGAAGGAGGGCGCGCGCACGGCTACTGCGCCGCCTGCGCCGTGGGCGCGCCGCGCGCCTCCGGCTCGACGGTCGGTTGCCCGGTGAGCCGGTCGGCGGTGTTGGTGACGAAGGTGATGGCGGCCTCGATCTGCGCCTGCGCGGCGGCGCACGCGTCGCGGTCCGCGTCGCGCGGAATGACGATCGGCTCGCCCCACACGAACACGCCGCGCGAAAACGGCAGCGGCAGCAGGAAGCGGTCCCACGAGTTGAGGAGCTTGCGCCGCGAGGTGCCGACCGCCATCGGCACGATCGGCACGCCGGCGAGGCGTGCCGCCGACACGATCCCGTCGCTGGCGACCCGCATGCGCGGTCCGCGCGGACCGTCCGGGCTGATGGCGACATAGGCGCCGCTCTTCAGCAGGCGCACCATCTCGCGCAGGGCGCGCGCACCTTCGCCCTCCTTGGTGGAGCCGCGCACGGTGCCGATGCCGAAGCGCTCGAGCGTGCGGGTGATGAGCTCGCCGTCGCGGTGGCGCGAGATCAGCACGTGCATCGGAAAGCGCTTGTCCCAGGCAAAGCACGGCATCAGCAGGCGCCCATGCCAGAAGCCGAGGATGAACGGCTGCTTGCGGTCCCAGTAGCCCTGCGGGATGTCGCCGTTGCGCACCTCCCAGCGCGACGTCGCATAGGCGAAGCGCATGTAGAGGGCGGTGAGGCGCACCAGCGCGCCGCGCACCGCTTCGAGGTCGAGCAGCTTTTTCGTCACGCTCATGCGCGCGCGGCGACGGCTCCGCTGTCGGCTGCACCGTTGTCGCCATCGCGATCCTGCGCGGCATAGAGGCGCGCATACAGGCCGCCGCGCACGAGCAGCTCGGCGTGCGTGCCGGACTCGACGATGCGGCCCTCGGCGAGCACGTGGATGACGTCGGCATCCGCCACCGTGCTGAGGCGATGGGCGACGACGATGGTGGTGCGGTTGCGCGACAGGTGCGACAGGGCGAACTGCACCTGGCGCTCCGACTCCGCGTCGAGCGCCGAGGTCGCCTCGTCGAGCAGCAGGATCGGCGCGTCCTTGAGCACGGCGCGGGCGATGGCGATGCGTTGGCGCTGGCCGCCCGAAAGCAGCACGCCGGACTCGCCGACGATGGTGTCGTAGCCCTGCGGCAGCGCCGCGATGAAATCGTGCGCGGCGGCCACCTTGGCGCAGGCGACGATGTCGTCCTCGGTCGCGGCGGCGCGTCCGTAAGCAATGTTGGCGCGCACCGAATCGTTGAACAGGCTGGCCTCCTGGCTCATTAGGGCGATGGACTGGCGCAGGCTGGCGAGCGTCACCTCGCGCACGTCGGCACTGTCGATGCGGATGGCGCCCGCGTTCGCCTCGTAGAAGCGCGGGATGAGGTTGACGAGCGTGGACTTGCCGGCGCCCGACGGCCCGACGATGGCGACGCGCCGCCCCGGCTCTGCGACGAACGATACCGAGTCGAGCGCCGCGCGTCCGTCCGCATAGCGGAACGTCACGTTCTCGAAGCGCACCTCGCCGCGCCGCACCGCGAGCGGCCGTGCGCCGGGTGCGTCGACGATGGCCGGCTCGACGTCGAGGAGGGCGAAGATGCGTTGGGCTGCGGCGAGCCCCTCCTGCAGGGCGGAGTTGAGGCTGGCGAGGCTCTTCATCGGCTGGTAGGCCAGCAGCAGCGCGGTGATGAACGAGAGGAACGTGCCCGGCGTGGTCTCGCCGGCGATGACCTGGCTGCCGCCGTAGACGATGGCGAGCGCCACGGCGACGCCGCCGAGCGCCTCCATGAACGGCGTCGAGGCGGCGCGGTTGCGCACCATCTCGTTCCACGACGCGAGCCGCGCGCGGATGGCGCGCGTGGCGCGGGCGATCTCATACTCCTCGTTGAGGTTGGCCTTGACGTGACGCGCGCCCTGTAGCGTCTCGGACACCACCGCGGCAAAGTGTCCGGTGCGCTCCTGCATGTCGCGGGAGGCGCGGCGCATGCGCTGGCCGAGCAGGCGGATCGGCACCAGCGCCACCGGGAACACCACGAACGCGATCAGCGCCAGCTGCCAGTTCTGCCAGAACATCACGCCGACGAGAATGACCACCTTCATGACGTCCATCGCCATGCCGGTGATGGCGCGCGCCACGGCGTTGCGCAGAAGATCCGCATCCTGCAGGAAGCTCGACACCAGCCGTCCCGACGTGGTGCGATGCAGGTATTCGAGGTCGGCGCGCATCAGGTGGGCGAACATCCCCGCCTGCACTTCGGCGACGATGCGCTGGCCGGTGACGCCCATCAGAGTCGCCTGCCCATACGAGGCGAGGCCCGAGACGATCGCCACCGTCACCACGGCGAGCGGCACGACGAAGAGCATCGTGCGGTCCTTGTTCAGGAATACCTCGTCGAGCATCGGCTGCATCAGGTAGGCGTTGATGCCCGAAGCCGCGGCGACCAGAGCCATGCACAGGGCCGCCAGCACCAGCTTGCCCCAGTGCTTGCGCACGTGCTCGCGCACCAGGCGGCGCACGAGCGCGAGCGACGAAGCGTCGGCTATGGGGTGGGTGCGGCTGGTCATCAAATGGGACGGGAATCCTAGCACGCCCGGCCATGCCAGGCAGGCCCGGCGTCAGCCGGTGCTAGCCACTCCCACCGTCAGGCGCCCGATGATCTGGCCGTGCAGCGTCGGCTTGGCGGCGATTACGCCGTGGTGGCGTGTGGTCGGCCGCTTGTAGGTGAGCTCGACCCCGTCGCTGCCGGTGACGCAGCCGCCCCCCGCGCGCACCAGGGCGTGCGCCCCGGCGATGTCCCAGTCGCTGGTCGGCGACATGGCGATGGCGGCGTCGTAGCGCCCCGCGGCCACCAAGGCCATGCGGTAGGCGATGGAATGCACCGTGAAGAACTCGCACCCCTCCATCACGCCGCAGGCGCGCTCGATGGCGCTGCGGCTGCCGAGGATGCGCGCCGACGAGAGCTTGGCCTGTGGCGGCGGCTGCTGCAGCTTGCCGTTGACGCGCAGGCGCCCGCCCGCGGCGGCGAAGATCTCCTCGGTGGCCGGATTGGCCACGACGCCCGCCACCGGCTCGCCGTCGCACACCAGGCCGGCGGCGATGGCGAACTCGGGGTGGTGGCGGACGAAGGCGCGCGTCCCGTCGATGGGATCGCCGATCCACACGTACTTGCGCTCGAGCCGGCTGCCGTCGTCGGGCGATTCTTCCGACAGCCAGCCATAGTCGGGCCGCCCGCCGAGCAGGCGCTTCTTCAACAACTCGTCCACGGCGAGGTCTGCCTCGGTCACCGGATTGCCCGGGCTCTTCTCCCACACCTCGGCGCCGCGCGCGTAGTAGCGGCGGGCCAGCACCGCGGCCTCCTCGACCGCCGCGCGCAGCAGCTGGAAGTCTTGCCGGAGTCTCGCGCCGCTCACGTCCCCGCCACCGTCATGCCGTCGATGCGCAAGGTCGGAGCGTCGTGGCCGTAGCGGAACACGAGGTCGTTGGCGGCCGTCATGTTGCGGAACATGTCGCGCAGGTTGCCGGCGATGGTGAACTCGGAGATCGGCTCGCCGATGTTGCCGTTCTTGATCAGGAAGCCGGCGGCGCCGAGGCTATAGTCGCCCGTGACGATGTCGATGCCGTCGCCGTAGACGTTGGTGAGGTACACGCCGCGCCGGACGTCGGACATCAGCTCGTCCGGCGTCACCTTGCCGGCCTCGAGGAACAGGTTCGAGGATGCCGGCCCAGGCGGCGAGGAGAGGCCGCGGGCCGCATGGCCCGTGCTGCGCAAACCCAGCTGGCGCGCGTCCGCCGACGACAGCAGCCAGGTCTGAAGCACTCCGTCCTCGACCAGACCAAGGCGCCGGGATCGCACGCCCTCGGCGTCGAAGGCGCGCGAGCCCAGGCCGCGGCGGCGCAGCGGATCATCGACGATGGTGATGCCGGGGTTGCAGACCTGCTTGCCCATCTCGTTGCGCAAGAAGCTCGAGCCGCGCGCGATGGTGGCGCCGTTGATGGCGCCCTCCAGGCAGCCGAGCATGCCGTTGGCGATGCGCGGCTCGAACACCACCGGCATCGCCTTCGAATCGGGCTTGTGCGGGTTGAGGCGGCGCACCGCACGCCGGCCCGCCTCGCCGCCGATTTGCTCGGCGGGTTCGAGGTCGCCAAGATGGCGCGCGCTGGAGAACGCGTAGTCCATCTCCATGGACGTGCCGCCGCCGGCAATCACCGCCACGCTCACGCCGAAGGCGGACGACTTTCCGGTGCCGACGAAGCCGTGGCTGGTCACCAGTGCCAGGCTGCCGCGCACCCAGTTGGCGCTGGCGCCCGCCGAGTTGGTGACGCCATGCACCGCCAGGGCGGTGCCCTCGGCGGCAGCGGCGCGGGCATACAGCTCCTCGCCGCTCGGCTCGTGAGCGTCGAACAGGTCGAGGTCGGGAAGGGTGGTGGCCAGCAGCTCGGGCTCGGCGAGGCCGGCGTAAGGGTCCTCGGGCGTTGCCCGCGCCATGGCGATGGTGCGCTCGAGCAGCGTCTCCAGCGCGGCGCGCGAGTAGTCGGTGGTGGAGGTCAGCGCTTGGCGTTTGCCGAAGAAGACGCGCAGGCCGATGCCGCCGCCCTCCGAGCGCACCAGGTCTTCGCGCGTGCCCATGTTTTGGCTCACCGACATGGCGATGCCCTCGATGTGCACGGCGTCCGCGGCGGTCACCCCGCGCCGCATGGCGCGGGCGACGAGGTCGCTCAGCAGTTCGAGCGGCTCGGTGCGCGCCTCCAATTCGACAACGGCCACGGCGGCTTACTTGCCGGCCACGGTCATGCCGTCGATGCGCAGGGTGGGCGCGTTGGTGCCATAGCGGAACTCGAGGTCGTTGGCCGGCGTGACGTTGGCGAACATCGTGCGCAAGTTGCCGGCGATGGTGAACTCCGAGATCGGATGGGCGCGCTTGCCGTTCTCGATCAGGAAGCCCGACGCGCCGCGGCTGTAGTCGCCGGTCACCATGTTGACGCCGAAACCGATCAGGTCGGTGAGCCAAACGCCGAGCTTGATGTCGGCGATCAGCTCGTCGGGCGTCAGCGTGCCGGGCTCCATGTAGAGGTTGCTCGCCGACGGCCCCGGCGGCGAGGCGATGCCGCGCGCGGCGTGGCCGGTGGTCTTCAGGCCCAATTGGCGCGCCGAGGCGCTCGACAGCATCCAGGTCTTGAGCACGCCGTCCTCGATCAGCGCCCACGCGCGCGTGACGACGCCTTCGCCGTCGAACGGGCGCGAGCCGAGCCCGCGCAGGCGGTGCGGGTCATCGACGATCGTGACCGTATCGGGAAACACCTTCTTTCCCATGTCGTTGCGCAGGAAACTCGTGCCGCGCGCGATCGAGGTGCCGGAAATGGCGCCGGCGAAATGGCCCAGGATGCTGTTCGAGATGCGCGGCTCGTAGATCACCGGCACGCTCATCGACTCGACCTTGCGCGGGTTGAGCCGCTTCACCGAGCGCTCGCCGGCTTCCTGGCCGACCGTGGCGGCGGCCTCGAGGTCGTCGTGGAAGCGCGCCCGGCTCATGGCGTAGTCGGTCTCCATCGCCGTGCCGGTGCCGGCGATCATCGACGCGACGGTCGAGTACATCGAGCTGGCGTAGCCGCCGGCGAATCCGTCGGAGGTCACCAGCATGTTCTCGCTGCGCGACCAGCTGGCCGATGCGCCGTCGGAGTTGGTGACGCCTTTGACGGCGCGAGCCGCGTTTTCTGCCTCGGCGGCGCGCTGATAGAGCGCCTCGCCGTCGGGCTCGTAGGTGTCAAGCATCTCGAGCTTGGGGAAATGCTTGGCCAGAAGCTCCGGCTCGGCGAGGCCGCAGTAAGGATCCTCGGGCGCCGCGCGCGCCATCGACACGACGCGGTCGAGGAGCGCGTCGAGGGTCGAGGGAGTCACGTCGCTGGTCGACACCATCGCCTGGCGCTTGCCGACGAAGGCGCGCAGGCCGATGTGCCGCCCCTCCGCGCGCTTGAGGTTCTCGCGCGCGCCGAGGCGCTGGCTCACCGACATCGATTGGTGGTCGACCAGCACGGCGTCGGCGGCCGTCGCACCCTTGCGCTTGGCGCGGCTCACCAGGTCGGACAGCACGGCGACCGGCTGCGGACGGGTCTTCTCGGCGGTGGAAGCGCGCATGAGCACGGCCTTGGCTGGAGGAAGTCGCCCGCCCAGGGAGAGCCCAAGCGGTTGCTCCACTATATGGGGCGCCCTGGCGCCGCCGCCAGCGGGCGCGTACCCGCTTCAGTGCGCCGGAACCCCGCACATCTTCGCGCTCTCCAGCCACAGGCGCTCGGCTGCTGCATCGTCCTGGGCCGAGGGCGACGTCGGCGCGAGGCGGCGGCGCTCGTAGTAGCCGCCGCTGGCACCTTCGACGTCCGGCGAGGATGCCAGCCAGATCGGCGTGTCGGCGCCACGCCACGGCGTCAGCATGAACAGCTTGGCCAGGGGCGCCACTACCGACACCCACGGACCGACCCGCCAGATGTCGGTCGCCACCATGCCGGGATGGCAGACGGTGGCGGTCACGGTGCTGCCCGCTAGCCGGCGCGCCAGCGCGCGCGTGAACAGGACGTTGGCGAGCTTCGACTGCGCGTACGCGTCCCACACCGAATAGCCGCGCGCGCGATGCAGGTCGTCGAAGTCGAGGCGGCCGCGCCAGTGTGCTCCTGACGAGACCGTGACGATGCGGGCGCGCGGCGCCGCGGCGAGCCGGTCGCGCAACAGGTGCATGAGCAGGAACGGCGCCAGGTGGTTCACGGCGAACGTCGTCTCGAAACCATCGTGGGTGACGACGCGCCTGCCCAGGGCGACGCCGGCGTTGTTCACCAGGATGTCGACGTGCGGATAGCGGTCGACCAGTTTGGCGCTGAGGTGGCGCACGTCGTGTAGGCGGGTGAAATCAGCGAAGAACGCTTCGGCCTTGCCACCGGCCTCCTCGATGCGCACGCGCGTGTTGTGGGTGCGCTCGACGTTGCGTCCGGCCACCGCAACCGTCGCGCCGAGCTTGGCAAGTCCGTAGGCGACCTCGGCGCCAATGCCGGCCGAGGCGCCGGTGACGACGGCGACCTTGCCGGCAAGGGGGTGCGTCACGCGCCTACTTCCAGATCGGCGCGCCGCTGCCGGGCAGTCCGAGCGTCTTCCACTTCTCGGTCACGGCGCGCACCACGGATTCGTCCATGCGGATGGGAGTGCCCCACGTGCGATGCGTCTCGGGCGGCAGCTTGGTGGTGGCATCGAGGCCGATCTTGCCGCCGAGCCCTGACTCCGGACTGGCGAAGTCGAGATAGTCGATGGCGGTGCGCTCGGTCACCAGGATATCCCGGGCGGGGTCCATGTTCACCGACACGGCCCACATGACGTCCTTCCAGTTGCGCACGTCGATGGTCTCGTCCACGACGATGATCCACTTGGTGTAGAGGAATTGGCGCAGGTAGCTCCAGATGCCCATCATGATGCGCCGTGCCTGCCCGGCGTAGCGCTTCTTGATCGACACCACCGCGATGCGGTAGCTGCACGCCTCCGGCGGCAGCCAGAAGTCGACGATCTCCGGGAACTGCTGCTCTAGGAGCGGCACGAACACCTCGTTGAGCGCCGCGCCGAGGATGCTCGGCTCGTCGGGCGGCCGTCCGGTGAACGTGGACAGGTAGATCGGCTGGCGGCGCATGGTGATCGCCGACACGGTGAACACCGGGAACTGCTCCACCGAGTTGTAGAAGCCGGTGTGATCGCCGTAGGGGCCCTCGTCGCGGTAGTCGTCGAGGGACACGTGGCCTTCGATGACGATCTCCGCCTCGGCCGGCACCTTGAGCGGCACGGTCTTGCAGTCCACGAGATCGACGCGCGCGCCGCGCAAGAGGCCGGCGAACTGGTACTCGGAAAGCGTGTCCGGCACCGGCGTGACCGCGGCCAGGATGGTGCCGGGGTCGGCGCCGATCACCGCCGCGGCGGGCAGGGGCTCGCGCTTCTGCTGCTTCCAGCGGTCGTGGTGCTGGGCGCCGCCGCGGTGCTTGAGCCAGCGCATCAGCGTCGTACGCTTATCCACCACCTGCATGCGGTAGATGCCGAGGTTGAACGAGTCCTCGGCAGCCTCGCTGGGGCCCTTGGTGACGATGAGTGGCCAGGTGATCACCGGCGCCGGCTCGTTCGGCCAGCAGGTCTGGATGGGCAGACGGCCGAGGTCAATGGCGTCCCCGGTCAGCACGACCTCATGGCAGGGCGCGGCGCCACGCCGGGTCGCGGGGCGCATGCTCATCGCTTGCTTCACCAGCGGCAGCATGTCGAACGCCTCGCGCCAGCCCGACGGCGGCTCCGGTTGGCGCAGGAAGGCGAGCGTCTCGCCCAGCGCGCGCAAGTCCTTGGGTTCGCGCTCCATGCCCCAGGCGACGCGCTCCACCGTGCCGAACAGGTTGACCAGCACCGGCATCTCCGAACGCGTGCCGTCAGCCTTACTGACGTTCTCGAACAGGACCGCAGGGCCGGCCTCCGCGAGCAGCCGCGTCTGGATCTCGGTCATCTCCAGCACGGTCGAGACGGGCTCCTTGACGCGCACCAGCCGCCCGCTGCTCTCCAGGCGAGCGATGAAATCGCGCAGCGACGTGTAGGCCATGCGCGCGCGCCCGTCAGCGATACAGGAGGAAGCCGCCGTACACGTTGGCGACGACGACGGCCAGGAACACCAGGATGCCGAAGGTGTGGTTGGAGCGGAACTTGGCCAAGCAGTCGTCCGCCTCGTCGGGCTTCAGGTCGGCGACCTGCCAGGCCAGGTGCATGCCCGCCGCGACGGCCAATGCCGCGAAGGGGAGCGTAGGCACGCGGCTCAGCCACGCCGCGAAGCAGATACACACGAACGCAATCGTATAGAAGCCCGCCAGCCACGCCTTGACGTTGGCGCTGAACTTGATTGCGGTTGACTTCAACCCGAGCAGCTGGTCGTCGTCCTTGTCCTGCAGCGCGTAGATGGTGTCGTAGCCGATCACCCACGCGACGCTGCCGGCGTAAAGAACCAGCGGCGCGAGCGACAGCTCGCCGGTGAACGCCGCCCAGCCCAGCAGCGCGCCCCACGAGAAGGCGATGCCCAACACCGCCTGCGGCCAGAAGGTGACGCGCTTGGCGAGCGGATAGATCGCGACGATCACCACGGACGCGAATCCAAGCCCGATGGCGAAGCGGTTGAAGCTCAAGAGCAGGGCAAGACTGACGAGCAGCAGGATCGTCAGCAGCACGACGGCGCCGCGCACGCTCGCGGCGCCGGACGCCAGCGGACGGCTGGCGGTGCGCGCCACCTTGGCGTCGATGTCGCGGTCGATGATGTCGTTCCACACGCAGCCGGCGCCGCGCATTGCGAAGGCGCCGATCAGGAACAGCACCATGAGGATCGGATCGGGCAGGCCCTCGCCGTTGGCGCCCGCCCCAGTGACGGCCCAGCGCCAGCCGGTGGGCGCCTCTCGCGCCGCCATGGCGATCGACCACCAGCACGGCCACGACAGGAGCCACGCGCCGATCGGCCGGTCGAAGCGGGCGAGCCGCAGGTAGGGGCGCAGGCGGTGCGGAGCGGCGCCGTCGACCCAGTTGCCGGGTGCGGCGTCGGCCGCCGGGCGGCCTGCCGCCACCGTTTCCTTGGGATGCTCCACGCGACTATGTGTAGCGGGAACGTCATGGGCGCTCAAACGCGCCTCGATGCTACCCTGTGGTTGAGATCGCGCTTGGCTGCCACCACCTCTTCCGGCGAGCCAGTCCCCCGGCTTGCCGCAGGCGGCCCCCGTCGCGGGCGACTACACTGAAGAAGGAAGCAGCGCCGCCCATGGGCATTATCCAGACCCTGTCGCCGCCGGTCGAATCCAAGGCCGACCTGATCGGTCACCTCGCCGCTGGCGCCAAGCCGCTGGACGATTGGCGCATCGGCACCGAGCACGAGAAATTCGCCTACCGCACGCGCGACTTCACGCCGCTCGCCCACGAAGGCGACGACGGCATCGCCTCGCTGCTCGAGGGCCTTGCCGAGCGCTACGGCTGGCGGCCGGTGCGCGAGAACGGCAACATCATCGCCCTGTCGTTCGGCAAGCAGTCGGTTACGCTCGAGCCCGGCGGCCAAGTCGAGTTGTCCGGCTCGCCGCTCAAGACCATCCACGAGACCTGCGTCGAGGTGAACACGCACCTGCGCCAGGTGAAGGAAGTGGCCGAGGATCTCGGCATTGCGTTCCTCGGCGTCGGCTTCCAGCCGAAGTGGAAACTTGCCGACATCCCAGTTATGCCCAAGCAGCGCTACGGCGTGATGCGCAAATACATGCCGACGCGCGGCGCCCACGGCCTCGACATGATGTTCCGCACCTGCACGGTGCAGGTGAACCTCGACTTCGAATCCGAAGCCGACATGGTGAAGAAGTTCCGCACCTCCCTGGCGCTGCAGCCGGTGGCGACCGCGCTGTTCGCCAACTCGCCGTTCACCGAGGGCAAGCCGAACGGCTACCAGAGCTACCGCAGCCACCTCTGGCAGCACACCGATCCCGACCGCACCGGCATGCCTGCATTCGTCTTCGAGAGCGGCATGGGCTTCGAGCGCTACGTCGACTGGGCGCTGACGGTGCCGATGTACTTCGTCATTCGCAACGGCCAGTACATCCCCGTGCACAAGCAGACGTTCGCCGATTTCCTGGACGGCCGTCTCGAGGTCCTGCCGGGCGAGCGTCCCACCCTCGACGACTGGGCGACGCACCTCACTACGCTGTTCCCGGAAGTGCGCCTGAAGCAGTACCTGGAGATGCGCGGTTGCGATGGCGGCCCGTGGGCGCGCCTATGCGCGCTGCCTGCCCTGTGGGTTGGCCTGCTCTACGATGGCGCGGCACTCGATGCCGCCTACGACCTCATCAAGGATTGGAGCGTGGCGGAGCGCGAGGCCATGCATCGCGCGGTGCCGCGCCTCGGCCTCGGCGCGCCGGCGCCAGGTGGGCGCAAGGTGCTCGACCTTGCGCGCCAGATCGTGGCGATCGCCGAGACCGGTCTGCATCGCCGCGATTGCTGCAGCCACAAGGGTGGCGACGAGCACATCTACCTCGAGCCGCTCAAGGAGATCGCGGCGAGCGGCAGGAGCGCCGCCACCGTGCTGCTCGAGAAGTTCCACGGGCCGTGGGGCGGCTCCGTCGAGCCCCTGTTCCGCGAGTACGCCTACTAAGGATCCGTCGTGGATCGCGCGCCGACCTGGGTCGACGACCCATCCGAAGGCTTGGTGCGCCGCGGCAACTCCGGCTGCTTCGTCGTCACCGACATCGAGACCGACGGCCCGCAGCCGGGCGCCAATTCCATGCGCACCTTCGCTTCGGTGGCGGTCACCGAGGATGGCGACATCATCGGCCAGTTCGAGGGCTGCCTGGCGCCGCTCGACGGCGCGGCGCCCCACCCCAAGACTCTTGCCTGGCTACAGGGCCAGCCCGCCGTGTGGGCGGATATCGTTCGCGATCCGCGCCCGGCCCGCGAGGTGATGGCCGCGTTCGCCGCCTGGGTGCGCGCGTTGCCGCACGAGCCGGTGTTCACGTCGCACCCGCTGGCGTTCGACGGGTTCTGGATCGACTGGTACCTGCGCCACACGCTCGGCCTGCGCCTCGACAAAGGCGCATACCCCGGCGAGCGCCTGTTCTTCGGCGCCGGACTCGATCTGCCCAGCCTCATCATGGGCGTGACGGGGTGGGACTACGCGCGCTGCCGATTCCAGTACTACCCGGTGGAATGGCTCGGCGGGCACGCGCACACGCATCGTGCCATCGACGACGCCTTGGGCTACGCCAGCATCCTGCGCGAGATGCTGCGCCGCCTGCGCGCCTCCGCCGCCTCGCCATGATCGCGCCGGAGGAGTTCATCCGCGCGCACACCAACATCGCCAGCGCACCGCTGGTTCCGGAAATCCAGCTCTGCCTCGCCAACCACATCACGCCGTTGTGGCAGGACCTTGAGGCGTGGCTCGTGCAGCCGAACGTCGATCCGCCCTACTGGGCGTTCGTATGGCCGGGCGGCCAGGCGCTGACGCGCTACCTGCTCGATCATCCAGAGGTAGTGCGCGGCAAGCGCGCGCTCGATCTCGCATCCGGCTGCGGCATTTCCGCCATCGCCATGGCGCGCGGCGGGGCGAGCGTCGACGCCAGCGAAACCGACCGCGTCGCCGCGGCGGCCATCGGCCTCAACGCGGAGCTCAACCAGGTCGACGTCGAGGTGCTCGTCGAGGACGTCACCGACCGCGACAACGGCGCCTGGGGCGTCATCGTCGCCGGCGACATCTGCTATGAGAAGAAGATGACGGCGGCGCTGTTCCCGTGGCTGCAGCGCGCCGCGCGCGGCGGCGCCACGGTGCTGGTCGCCGATCCCGGGCGCGACTACCTGCCGCGCCAGGGATTGGCGGCGATCACCCGCTACGTCGTCCCGACCAGCCTCGACCTCGAGAAAGGCGAACGCCGCGAGACGACCGTGTACCGCGTGACCTAGTTCCTAGCGGCCCATCGAGCCGGCGGCCGAACTGATGCCCTTCGCGGCGGCGCGCGCCGTGGTGGTGCCGCCCACCGTCATGGCGCTGATGAGCATGCTCGGCTGGCCGACAATGGTCGGCACGTTCTGGCCGTTCTTGCCGCACATGCCGATGCCCTTGTCGAGCTTCATGTCGTTGCCGATGGCGGCGACCTTGGTGAGGATGTCGGGGCCGTTGCCGATCAGCGTGGCGCCCTTGATGGGCGTCGTCACCTTGCCGTCTTCGATCTTGTAGGCCTCGGTGCAGCTGAACACGAACTTGCCCGACGTGATGTCCACCGAGCCGCCGCCGAAGCCGACGGCGTAGACGCCGTCCTTCACCGAACGCAGGATCGCCTGCGGGTCCCGCTCGCCGCCGAGCATGAAGGTGTTGGTCATGCGCGGCATCGGCATCGACGCGAAGCTCTCGCGCCGGCCGTTGCCGGTCGGCTGCAGTCCCATCAGGCGCGCGTTCATGCGGTCCTGCATGTAGCCGGTGAGGATGCCGTCCTCGATAAGCACGTTGCGCTGCGTCGGCGTGCCCTCGTCGTCCACCGTCAGCGAGCCGCGGTGCTCGAGCAGCGTGCCGTCGTCCACGACGGTGACGCCCTCGGCGGCGACGCGCTGGCCCATCAGCCCGGAGAACGCGCTGGTCTTCTTGCGGTTGAAGTCACCTTCTAGGCCGTGGCCGACCGCCTCGTGCAGCAGCACGCCACACCAACCGGAGCCCAGCACCACCGGCATCTCACCGGCCGGCGCCGGCACCGACTCGAGGTTCACCAGCGCGATGCGCAGCGCCTCGTCCACTTCGGCCTTCCAGTTGCTGGGTGCGCAGTAGTGCTGGTAGCCGTAGCGGCCGCCGCCGCCGGAGAAACCGGTCTCCTGGCGGCCGTTGTGCTCGACCTCGACCGAGACAGCGAAGCGCATCAGCGGGCGGATGTCGGCGACGCGCGTGCCGCCGGCGCGCACGATCTCCACGACCTGCCAGTTGGCGGCGAGCGAGCACGACACCTGGCGGACGCGCGGGTCCTTGCCGCGCGCGTAGGCGTCCACCTCCTGCAGGAGCTTCACCTTGTCGCCGAAGGGCACCTCCTCGAGCAGGCTGACCTCGCCGTACATGGCGCGGTTGGTGCCGCGCGGCGCGTCGGCATAGGTGCCGCCCTGGCCGGTTCTCACCGACTTAACAGCGGCGGCGGCGCGCTTCATCGCTTCCTCGGACAGCTCCGAGGCATGCGCGAAACCGGTGGCTTCGCCGACCACGGCGCGCAGGCCGAATCCCTGCGAAGTGTCGTAGGTGGCGGCCTTCAGCTTGCCGTCGTCCCAGGCGAAGGTCTCGCTCTGGCGGTGCTCGAGGAACAGCTCGCCGTCGTCGGCGCCGTGCAGGGAATCGTCGACAATCGCCTGGACCTTGCGCTGGTCGAGCCCGGTGCGGCGGAACAAGAGGTCTTCGGCCTTGGCGAGGTCGGCCATCGAGGGGGCTCCCGGGTTGGCAGGGGTGAAACTGGGTCAAACATAGGGGCTGGGAACCGCCATTGCCACGCCGCCCATGCCCGGATTTTGGCCCGTGCCGGGGTCTGCGCGACGCGTCCGGAGAATGCCGCGGGTCAAGGTGTCGCGGCCTCCGATGCGACACTATGCCGCATAAACTAAGTTCTTTGAATTCTCAGCGTTTTCGCCCGTTCATCGGGCCGTGCGCGCGCGCCGCGGCGCCCTGCGACACTAGGGAAAGTGGTGCCTAGGGACGGGACCCTGCTGTACTCTACCGCCGCGGCCCGCGGACCCGCATTTCTTGCGCGGTCGGGCGGGTGCTGACGGCCGGGCGAAACCCAAGGCGGGTGCGCCGTGAGGCCGTCGCTTGGGTGTGCCGGACTGCCCGCTCGGGGCAGGGCGGCGCCCGAGAGCCAATTGGTCGGCTCAGGACCAACGAGGGGGGGGGGGCGTTCATGAAGATGGTACGTAAGGCGGCGGGCGCATTCGTGGCCGTTGCTGTAGCAATGCTGGCGATGGCCCACTCGGCGTCGGCGCAGGCCGGGTTCGGCGCGCCGAAGCCCTGGCAGATGAACTTTCAGGAGCCGGCGACTCCGGTAATGGCCGAGGTCGTCTCCTTTCACAACTTCCTGACGGTGCTCATCACGCTGATCTCGCTCTTCGTGCTCGGCCTGCTCCTGTACATCATCTGGCGGTTCAACGCGAAAGCGAACCCGGTTCCGTCGAAGAACTCCCACAACACCATGCTCGAGGTGGTGTGGACGGTGATCCCGATCACCATTCTGGTGATCATGGCGATCCCCTCCTTCCGCCTCCTCTACAAGGCGGACGTCGTCCCCGACGCCGCCAAGGTGCGCGAGTGGTACGGCATCAACGTCGCCGGGACGATCGACATCAAGGCGATCGGCAACCAGTGGTTCTGGTCCTACGAGTATCCGAACGAGCGCATCAAGTTCGACGCCTTCTGCGGCGTCGGCCCGATCGAGGGCGCCTGCTTCTCGCAGGACGCGACACCGAAACGTCCGCGCCTGTTGGCCACGACGGAGAGCGTGGTGGTGCCGGTCAACGCGCTGGTCCGCCTTCTGACCGTCGGTCAGGACGTCATCCACGCCTGGGCGATGCCCGCCTTCGGCGTCAAGATCGACGCCGTGCCGGGCCGCACCAATCATGCTTGGTTCGTGGCAACCCGCGAGGGCACCTACTTCGGTCAGTGCTCCGAGCTGTGCGGTCAGGGCCACGGCTACATGCCGATCACCGTCGAGGTCGTTTCGCAGCAGCGCTACCAACAGTGGCTGACGTCGAAGCGCGCCGAGATGGCGGTGAAGAACGGCACCCAGTTCGCAGCGAACTAACGGTTTAGGGCGAGGGAAACCAACATGAGCAGCGCATACGGCGGGGCGCACGCACAAGACGCACACGCGCATCACGGCCCGACGGGCTGGCGGCGGTGGGCCTATTCGACCAACCACAAAGACATCGGCACGATGTACCTCGTGTTCGCCTGCGTCTTTGGCATCGTCGGCGGCCTCATCTCCGTCCTGATCCGCATGGAGCTCCAGGAGCCTGGCATGCAGCTCCTGGCGGAGGGCGACTACCACCAGTTCAACGTGTTCACCACAGCCCACGGCCTGATCATGGTGTTCTTCCTGATCATGCCGGCGTTGATCGGCGGCTTCGGCAACTGGTTCATCCCGCTGATGATCGGCGCCCCCGACATGGCGTTCCCGCGCCTCAACAACATGAGCTTCTGGTTCATGATCCCCTCGGCGATCATGCTGGTCGGCTCGGTGTTCGCCGGCGACGGCGCCGGCACGGGCTGGACGGTGTATGCGCCGTTGTCGACCTCAGGCCATAGCGGCCCGGCCGTCGACATGGCAATTCTGTCGCTGCATCTCGCGGGCGCGTCGTCGATCCTTTCGTCGCTCAACTTCATCACGACCATCTTCAACATGCGCGCGCCGGGCATGACCCTGCACCGCATGCCGCTGTTCGTCTGGTCGCAGCTGGTCACCACCTTCCTCTTGCTCCTGTCGCTGCCCGTGCTGGCGGGCGCCATCACCATGCTGCTGACCGACCGCAACTTCGGCACCGCCTTCTACGAGGCGGCACGCGGTGGCGATCCGATCCTCTACCAGCACCTGTTCTGGTTCTTCGGCCACCCCGAGGTGTACGTGCTCGTTCTGCCGGCGTTCGGCATCGTCAGCCACGTCGTAGCGACGTTCTCGAAGAAGCCGATCTTCGGCTACCTCGGCATGGCGTACGCGATGGTCGCGATCGGCGCGGTGGGCTTCGTCGTGTGGGCGCACCACATGTACACGGCCGGCATGAGCGTCGACACCGAGGCCTACTTCCTCGCGGCGACGCTCGTCATCGCCGTGCCGACCGGCATCAAGATCTTCAGCTGGCTCGCCACCATGTGGGGCGGCTCGATCGAGTTCAAGACGCCGATGCTGTGGGCGGTGGGCATGATCTTCATGTTCACGGTCGGCGGCGTGACCGGCGTCGTGCTGGCGAACTCGCCGGTGACCACGGCGTTCCACGACACCTATTACGTGGTTGGTCACTTCCACTACGTGATGGCGATGGGCGCCCTCTTCGGCATCTTCGCCGGCTGGTACTACTGGATCGGCAAGATGAGCGGCCGCCAGTACAACGAGACGCTCGGCAAGGGGCACTTCTGGTTGACGATGGTCGGCGTGAACCTGACCTTCTTCCCGATGCACTTCTCGGGCCTGGCAGGCATGCCGCGCCGCATCCCGGACTATCCGGATGCGTTCTCGGGCTGGAACTACGTCTCCTCGATCGGCTCCTACATCGGCTTCGCCGCCGCCCTGTTGTTCGTCTACATCGCCATCCGCACCATCACGTCGGGTGAGCGCGTGGGCGCCAACTACTGGGGCGAGGGCGCGACCAGCCTCGAGTGGACGGTGGACTCGCCCGCCCCGCACCACACCCACGAGACGATGCCGCACGTCCGCTAGGCCCTGCGCGCATAGTACTGGGTGTCATGAGTACTGCTCCGACCAACGGAGTGAACGTTGTCCGCGATGTCACCGCCCAGGGATGGGTCGGCGACGTCGCGGTCGGCGACTACCTCGCCCTGCTGAAGCCCCGGGTGATGAGCCTGGTGGTGTTCACCGCCCTCGCCGGCATGGTGGTGGCGCCGGGTTCCATCCATCCCATCCTCGGGCTCGTCGCCATCCTGTGCATCGCGCTCGGCGCCGGTGCCTCGGGTGCGCTCAACATGTGGTACGACGCCGACCTCGACGCGCGCATGGCGCGCACGGCGAGCCGTCCCATTCCCGCCGGCCGCGTGCCGCGCGGCGATGCGCTCGTCATGGGCGTCGGCCTGTCCGTGGTCTCCGTGGCGATGCTCGGCCTTGCCGTCGACTGGACGGCGGCGGCGCTCCTTGCCTTCACTATCTTCTTCTACGTCGTCGTCTACACGATGTGGCTGAAGCGCGCGACGCCGCAGAACATCGTCATCGGCGGCGCCGCTGGCGCATTCCCGCCGATGATCGGCTGGGTCGCGGCGACGCACAGCGTCGACCTCGGCGCGGTCGTCTTGTTCCTCATCATCTTCCTGTGGACGCCGCCGCACTTCTGGGCGCTGGCTCTGCTGAAGAGCGAGGAGTACGCCAAGAACGGCATCCCGATGATGCCGGTGGTGAAGGGCGTCGCCCGCACCAAGATCGAAATGGTCGTCTACAGCGTGCTCGTCGCCGTCACCGGCGTCGTGCCGTCGTTCCTCGGCATGGCCAGCGCGATCTACGGCGGCTTCGCCGGGCTGCTAGGCGCCGCGTTCGTCGCCTTCTCGCTGGTTGTCCTGCGCACCACGGATCCGGTGTGGCCGCGCCGCATGTACGGCTTCTCGATCCTCTACCTCATGCTGCTGTTCGCCTTCCTGCTCGTCGAGGGCGGCGCGCAGTCGTTGGTGTCGTGAGCGCGGGCAATGATGACGGGGGCAAGGAAAAGCGGCGGCGGGCCAAGAACCTCGTGGTCGGACTCGCGTTGGGCGCGTTCGTCATCCTGGTGTTTCTCACCACGCTCGTGCGGCTAGGGCAGCAGAACTGATGGCAACCCTCCTCAACTCATCGCTGAGACGCCGCAACGGCGTTGTCGGCGTTGCGACCGCCGGACTGGCGGTGGCGATGTTGGGGGCGGCGTTTGCCGCGGTGCCGCTCTACAAGCTGTTCTGCCAGGTTACCGGCTACGGCGGCACCACCCAGGTTGCGGCCGCCGCCCCGGGCCTGGTGCCGGGAGTCGAGGGCTCGCGTCCCTTCACCATCGTGTTCGACGCCAACGTGGCTAAGCAATTTCCGTGGGAGTTCCGCCCCGAGCAGCGCCAGGTGACCGTGCGCGCGGGCGAGGAGGGATTGGCGTTCTACATCGCCCATAATCCCATCGATCGTCCCATCAAGGGCCAGGCGGCGTTCAACGTCACGCCGCTGCAGGCCGGCAAGTACTTCAGCAAGGTGCAGTGCTTCTGCTTCGACGAGCAGGTGCTGCTGCCCGGCCAGACCGAACACATGGGCGTGGCGTTCTTCGTCGACCCGGCGATCCTCAAGGACCGCAACATGGCCGACCTCAAGATCATCACGCTTTCGTACACATTCTACGAGGTGCCCGGCCAACAGGCCGGCCTCGCGGGGGCGGCGACAACGGCGGGCGCCAACGCGGCGGCGCCGGTGCGCTGAGTCGAGGGACTACAACAGAGGCTCAAGAGCGGGAGACCGACGAACATGGCACACACGGGAAACCATCCGTACCACCTGGCCGATCCAAGCCCATGGCCAATTCTCGGCTCCATCGCCGCGCTGGGCACGGCGGGGGGGCTCGTGATGTTCATGCACGACATGACTCCGTGGGTCCTGCCCCTCGGCCTCCTGCTCGTCATCTACACGATGTACGTGTGGTGGCGGGACGTCGTAAACGAGGCGACCTTCCAGAAGGTCCACACCTCGGTCGTGCAGATCGGCCTGCGCTACGGGATGACGTTGTTCATCGCCTCCGAGGTGATGTTCTTCTTTGCCTGGTTCTGGGCCTTCTTCAACGCGTCGCTGTATCCGACCGACGAGATGGGCGGCACGTGGCCGCCGACCTCGCCCGAGATCGGCGTCGAGATCTTCAATGCGTGGGGCATTCCGCTCGTCAACACCATCATCCTGCTGTCGTCGGGCGTGACGGTGACCTGGGCGCACCACGGCCTGCGCAAGGGTGACAAGCAGACGCTGATCCGCGGCCTGTGGCTGACGGTGCTGCTGGGCGCCGCCTTCACCGCGCTGCAGGCGTACGAGTACTTGAACGCCCCGTTCAACTTCACGGGCGGCATCTACGGCACGACCTTCTTCATGGCGACCGGATTCCACGGCGCCCACGTCATCATCGGCACCGTCTTCCTCGCCGTGTGCCTGGTGCGTGCGTACAAGGACCACTTCACGCCGGACCACCACTTCGGCTTCGAGGCCGCTGCTTGGTACTGGCACTTCGTCGACGTGGTGTGGCTGTTCCTGTTCACCTTCGTCTACTGGTGGACCATGACTCAGCCGGGCGCCGTCATCGCCGGCCACTAGACGTCAACGCTCTGAGCCTGCAAGGACGGGCGCGGGCCACCCCCGCGCCCGGCTCCTTTTGCGGCGATCCGTCTCATGCTGAGTCCATGACCGTGCCCGTTTCCCCCATCCGCGCCGGCCTGCTGATGCGCTGTCCCGCGTGCGGCAAGGACAAGCTGTTCGCCAAGTACCTGAAGGTGCACGAGCAATGCACCGTCTGCGGCGCCAAGCTCGGCACCGGCGATTCGGGCGACGCGCCGATGGTGTTCATCATCCTGATCCTCGGCTTCGCCGTGGTAGGCGGCGCCCTCGTCGTCGAGGTCAAGTACACGCCGCCTCTGTGGCTGCACGCCCTCTTGTGGGTGCCAGCGACCCTGCTGGGATCGCTCGCGCTGATGCCGCTGCTCAAGTCGCTGTTCTATGCGCTCACCTACCGCTTCGATGCGCGCGAGCAGGTCAGCGTGGGCGAAGGGGATCCCGGGCGCGACGCCGCCGGCCGCAGCCCGTGAAGCGCGGCACGTCCGTTCTCGTCGCCACTCTTCTTGCGCTGCCCATGCTGGTGGTACTCATCGGTCTCGGGGTGTGGCAACTCCAGCGCCTAGCGGTGAAGCAGGAGATCATTGCCTTCCGCGAGACGGCCTTCAGCGCCGCGGCCGTCGAGCTGCCGGCGCGCGCCGGCGCCAGCCCAATGGCATTGGCGTGGCGGCGCGTCCACGTCACCGGCCGGTTCGACCATGCCAACGAGTTCCATCTGTGGAGCTTGCGCGACGGCCAGCCCGGCTACGAGGTGCTGACCCCTCTCACTCGCACCGACAACGCGCCCGGCCAGGTGCTGCTCGTCGATCGCGGCTGGGTCCCCGTCAACCGCAAGGACATCGCCACCCGCGCCGAGAGCGCGGTGGCGGGCGAGGTGAAGGTGCAAGGCTTCGTCCGCGTCGACCTCGACGCGCGCGGCCCGGTCACCCCCGTCAATTCGCCCGCCACCAATACCTGGTACAGCGTCGATTACGCCGCCATGGGCCGGCACGCCGGACTCTACCTGCGCGAGCTGGTCGTAGTCGCCGATGCGACGCCCACTCCGGGCGGGCTGCCCATCGGCCGCGCCGAGCTGCCGCCCATTCCCAATCGCCACCTCGAGTATGCGCTGACCTGGTTCAGCCTCGCCGGCGCCTTGGCGGTCATCTACGTGCTCGCCGTACGGCGGCAGCTGCGTCCGGCCGGCCCCGCATGACCGCCTCGGCCTACGCCCAGCTCGAGGACCGCTTCCGCCGCGTCGGCCTGATCAGCGGCATCCAGGCCATCCTGGACTGGGACACCGCGACCATGATGCCGCGCGGCGGCGCCGAGGCCCGGGCCGAGCAGCAGGCCGCCATCGCCACCCTCGTGCATCGCGAGGTGTGCGAGCCTTCGCTCGGCGACCTTTTGGAGAACGCCGCCCACGAGCGCCTGAGCGCCGAGCGCGCCGACAACTTGCGTGCTATGCGCCACCGCCGCGCCCACGCCACCGCCGTGCCGGAACGGCTGGTCGAGGAGGTGAACCGCGCCACCGCTCTATGCGAAATGGCCTGGCGCGACGCGCGTCCGGCCGATGACTTCGCGGCGTTGCTTCCTCACCTCGAAGCGGTCGTGCGCCTGGTGCGCGAGCGCGCCCAGGCGAAGGCCGCCGCGCTCGCCATGAGCCCCTACCAGGCGCTCCTCGACGAGCACAATCCGGGCCTCACCGATGCGACAGTGCGGCGGCTGTTCGACACCATCGAGACTTTCCTGCCCGCCCTGGTGCGCGAGGTCCGCGACGTCCAAGGGCGGAGACCCGCGCCCGTGCCCCTGCCGGCGCCGGTGCCCGCAGATGCCCAGCGCCGCCTCGGCGAGCGGCTTATGCGGGCATTGGGGTTCGACTTTACCCACGGCCGCCTCGATGAGAGCCGCCACCCGTTCATGAGCGGTAGCGGCGACGATGTGCGTATCACCATGCGCACCGACGAGAACGACGTCCTATGCGGGCTGTTCGCGGTGATCCACGAGACGGGCCATGCGCTTTACGAGCGCGGCTTGCCCGCGGCATGGCGTTGGCAGCCGGGCGGCGACGCGGCCGGCTCGGCGATGCACGAGGCGCAGGCGCTGCTGTGGGAGATGCAGGTCGCGCGCGGCCGGGCGTTCCTCAGTTACCTCGCGCCGCTCCTGACGGGCTTCTTCGGCGCGCCCGTCGATGCCGCAAACCTCGCCCGCCTGGTGCAGAAGGTCGAGCCGGGCATGATCCGGGTCGACGCCGACGAGTGCACCTATCCGCTCCACGTGCTCCTGCGCTACCGGCTGGAGACGGCGCTGTTCGACGGCCGCCTCGACGTCGCCGACCTGCCCGGCGCGTGGAACGACGCCATGGAGCGCCTGCTCGGCATCCGCCCGCGCAACGATGGCGAGGGCTGCATGCAGGACATCCACTGGATGCTCGGAAACTTCGGCTATTTCCCGTCCTACGCCCTGGGAGTGACCGCCGCTGCCCAGATGGTCGCCGCGGCGCGCAAGGAGCTCGGCGACCTCGACGCCGCCATCGCCCGCGGCGAGTTCACCGGACTACTCGGCTGGCTGCGCCGCAACGTGCACGCGCACGGCTCGCTGCGCCCGATCGACGACTTGTTGCGCGGCGCGGTCGGGACCTCGTTCGACGCCGCGGCGCTGGAAGTGCACCTGCGGCGACGCTACGTCGAGCGCGCGACCTAGTCGCGCCCAGTGTGGCGCCGCCGCCCGCGCACCCTAGTCTAGTCGGCCGCCTCCAGCTCCAGGCGCTTTTGCTGCTGCAACCACAGGGCGGCGTAACGGCCGCCGCCGCGCAACAGCGAGTCGTGCATGCCGCGCTCGACGATGCGGCCGTTCTCCAGCACGAGGATCTGCGCGGCATGGACCACGGTGGAAAGCCGGTGGGCGATGATCAGCGTGGTGGTGCCGCGCGAAACCTCGCGCAGGTCGTCCTGGATGGCGCGCTCGGTGTGGCTGTCGAGGGCAGACGTGGCTTCGTCGAACAGGTAGATGCGCGGCCGCTTCAGCACGGCCCTGGCGATGGCGACGCGCTGCTTCTCGCCGCCCGAAAGCTTGAGGCCGCGCTCGCCCACGACGGTGTCGTAGCCGTCCGGCAGCGCCGCGACGAAGTCGTGCAGCTGGGCCAGCTTGGCGGCGCGTTCGATCTCCCCGCGACTCGCGCCCGGGCTGCCGAAGGCGATGTTGTAAAGCAGCGTGTCGTTGAACAGCACCGCGTCTTGCGGCACCACGCCGATGGCGGCGCGCACCGAGGCGACCGTCGCCGTGCGGATGTCGGCGCCGTCGATCTCGACGCTGCCGGTATCGGGGTCGTAGAAGCGGAACAGGAGCCGGCCGATGGTGGTCTTGCCCGAGCCGGACGCGCCGACCAGGCCCATGCTGGTCCCAGCCGGTACCTCGAAGCTGATGTCTTCCAGGATCGGCCGGCGCACGTCGTAGGCGAAGGAGACGTTGCGGAAGGCGATTGCCCCGCCGCTCGCCGACAGCGGCGTGGCGTCGGCGCCGTCGGCCACCTCGGACGTCTCCAGCAGAAGTCCCATCATCTGCTCGACGTCGGTGAAGGCCTGCTTCAGCCCGCGGTACAGCATGCCCATGCGGCCGAGCGGCGCCAGGACCTGCATTACGTAGGCGTTCACCAGCACGAAGCCCCCCACCGTCATCGTGCCGGCCAATGCTTCGCGCCCTGCCATCAGCACCATGACGGTGAGGCCGGCGCCCATGATGACGACCTGCAGCACGCCAGTCATAGTGCGCGAGTACAGTGCCTTGAGTTGTAGCCGCTCGACGCGCTGAAGGTCGTCGTCGTAGCGGTCGGCGACGTAGCGCTCGTTGCCGAAGTACTTCACCGTCTCGTAGTTGAGCAGACTGTCCACCGCCTTGCCGTGCGCCGCGGCACTCTCCGTCACGGCGGCGCGCTGGTGCTTGCGCAGGATCTCCGAGCCGATCACCAGCACCACGCTGTAGATGACGGCGGTGGCGAACAGGACCAGCGTGTAGGAAACCATGAACTTGGTTTTGAGAACCGCTACGACGATGCCGACCTCGACCACCAGCGGCAGGATCATGAACACCATCATGTTCAGGATCTGCTCCATGCCGCGCACGCCGTTGTCGATGATCCGGCTGACTTGTCCGGTCTTGCGCGAGATGTGGTAGCGCAGGCTGAGCTCGTGCACATGGCGCAGCACAGCCAGGCGGATGCGCCGGTTGAGGCGCTGCTCGAGCGGTCCGTAGATGTAGTTGCGCCACGTCTCGATCACGCGGTTGAGCGTGAACACGGCGCAGTAGGTGAACAGGAGCGCGTAGGCGAGCCAGGCCACCGTGTTGCCGCCGGTGGCCAGTATGTCCACGACCATCGCCATGACGAGCGGCGTGAGCGTGCCCAGCGCCGACGTGGCCCCGATCAGCAACAGGGTCACCACCATGCGGGTGCGCAGGCCGGGGTCCTGGCACGGCCACAGGAACGGCCGCAGCATGCGCCAGACATGGACGTCCTGGCGCCGCGCCAGGTCCATCGTCTCGGGGTCCATTCGTCCCATGCCGCGCATGGAACATCCATCCCACACCCGCTAGGGGCGGGGCAACGCAGGCCTGCGGACTAGGCGGCGGGCGTGGCTTCGGCGGCGGACTAGAGCCCGTGCGCGGCCTTCTCGGTCTCGTTGCGGCGCCAGCGCGCGATGCCCAACCACAGAATCGCCCCGACCACGGCGATCACCGCGGCATAGGCGAACCAGCCGAGGTCCTCGACCGTCATCCAGAAGCGTTCGCTGGCGGTCGCCTCGGCGCGCTGGCGCTGGCGCAGGGTGCGATCGATTTGCCGCGCCAACTCGCTGTTGCCTGCCGCGGTCGCCGCCGCCGAAAGCTGCCGATAGGAGTCGACGTCGGCGCGGGTCGCACGGTTGAGGCGCTCCAGGATCCAGGTCGCCACGGTGGGGCTGACGCGGTCGACCACCAGATCGCGCGCCTCGGTGCCCGCGGGCCATACGGCCGGTGGCGTCAGCGCGCCGACCCGGGTGCCGCTCAGGTCGATGCGGGCATTGGCGGGCAGGGGCGTGCGCGGGGCCAGGCCGAGATCGCCGGTGACGCGCGCGCCGGCCAGGTGGACAATGCGCGTCTCGGCACCCTCGATCCGCATCCTGGCGTCGCCGCCGATCTGCACGGCGCCGAGCACGTACTCGGGCGAAGTGACGCCGTCGAGGTCGAGCGTGCCGCGCACCTGCATGCCGCGCCCGACGACGGCGGCGAACTTGCCGCCGCTGGCAAGCAGGTCGCCATTAATGATAGCTGCGCCGAGGTCGAGCGGCCCCTCGAGCGCCGTGCCGCTGACGTTGAGGCGTCCGTTGATGACGGTGCGCCGCACGACCAGGTTGCGCGGCGAGGAGCACTGGATGCAGCTGAACTCGCCGGCGACCTGCGCCTCATCGACGGTGATGCCGTCGAGGAAGTGCGAGCGCTCGAACACCACGCCCATCGGCACCTGGCGCTTGTTGAGGTCGAGCAGTCCGGTGACCAGCGCGCCGGCGATGCGCACCGAGCGCACGGCGTCGCGATAGGGCGGCTCGCTCAGTATCTGCTGCAGGAACGCCGCAGACAGCACGTAGGCCGGCAGCGGTTGCCCCGCCTGCGGCGGCTCCAGGCGCGTGTTGGGCGGGCTGACCTCGGCGGTGCGCCCGGCGCAGACCTGCTGCCAAACGTTCGCCTCGGTCGCGGTCCAGCTGACGCCGGGTCGCGGGCAGCTCTCTGCCGCGCCGGGGGCCTGCGCTTGGCCGACGGCCGCGCCGGGCCCGGCAACAAGAGTCGCCAGCATCAGGCCGAGGAGGAAGAGGGAACGCATGGGACGGAACAGGAGAGGTTGCAGGGGGACCGCGCTACTCCTTGCGGAAATGCTTGCTGAGCGTCAAGGCCTGGCGGCCGTAGGACGACCCGATCTCCGCACCATACAGCCGGTCGGGCTCCTCGGTCATCCGCTCGTAGACCAGCCGGCCGACCACCTGTCCGTGCTCCAGCACGAACGGCACGTCGTGCGAGCGCACCTCGAGAACCGCTTTAGTGCCCTGGCCGTCCACGCCGGCATAGCCGAAGCCCGGGTCGAAGAACCCCGCGTAGTGGACGCGGAACTCCCCCACCAGCGGGTCGTACGGCACCAGCTCGGCGGCAAAGCCCGGCGGCACGGACACCCGCTCGCGCGAGGCGAGGATGTAGAAGTCGTCCGGATTGAGGATCAGCGTGCGTGCGCCGTCCTCCTGGCCCTCGGCGTGGATCGGCTCCCAGAAGTCGCACGGGCGGTAGTGGCCGATCTTCGAAAAATCGATGAGGTCGGCGTGGTGCTTGGCGCGGTAGCCGAGCAGCGCCTCGCTTCCCGACCCAATCAGGTCCACCGATATGGCGACGCCGCCGTCGATGTCCGCCTTGCCGTCGGTATCGTGCACCAGGGGCGTGGCCTGGTGGATGGTGCGCAACACCGCGTCCGACGCCGGCGGGTTGCCGCGCCGCAGGCGCAGCTGACTCAGGCGGTCGCCCGTGCGCACCAGGATGCTGAACGTCCGCGGCGAGATCTCGGCGTACAGCGGTCCCTCGTAGCCCGCACGCACGCGGTCGAACTCGGTGGTGTGGTCGGTGATGAGGCGCGTGAACACGTCGAGCCGGCCCGTCGAGCTCTTCGGATTGGCGCTGCCGGCGAGGGCGCCGGCGAGGCGCAGGCGCTCCTGCAGCGGCACGATGTACACGCAGCCGCGCTCCAGGACGGCGCCGTCGGTGAGCGCCATCTGGTGCATCTGCAGCGCGCGCACCTTGTCCATCACGGTCGCGGTGGCGCTGGGCAGGAAGCTGGCGCGCACGCGGTAGGCGACGGTACCGAGCCTCAGGTCGAGGCTTGCCGGCTGCACCTGCGCCTCGGTGACCGGCGAATCGGCGCTGATGGAGCCGTCGGCGATCAGCTTGCGGATGTGCTGCGACGGCAGGATGCCGCTTTGGCGGCGGCGCGCGCCGCTTGCCGCGGTGCCGTCGTCGGCCGCCACGCTCTCGAATCGGTTGTTCACTGCTTTCCGCGCCGAAGGGTTTCCGGGGTTACCTCGCGGCGGCCGCTCCAGGCCGCATCCAAACGTAGCCTTGGCTGAAACCTGTGGGCCATCGGGAGGGGTGTCGCGTCCGAGGACCGACAACGCCGCCGCAAAGCCCAAGATTGGCCCCCGCGAGTGCGGGGAGCCACCCCGCGAGCATCCTAGCAAGGCGACCCGGCGGTCCTAAGGGAAAAGGGGTCCCCGAGTTGCGCCCGGCCTTCTCCCGCCGCGGCCCGGCCGTATCTTCTTTGGGGAAAACGGTTTTTGGCCCTGTCCACGCGATCCCCAGGCCGGGTTGGAATCGCTGTCCACAGCGGGAACAGCGGCGGTTGCGCGCATTGCCTCACACCCCTGCCTTCCGTAGTTTGGCGGGCCAGTTTTCACGCCTCTCCAGCAGCATCCTCGCATCGTGCGCTACACCAGCACCCGTGGGCAGGCGCCCATCCTCGATTTCGCCGACGTGCTGTTGGCGGGCCTGGCGCCCGATGGCGGCCTGTACGTGCCCGAGCGCTGGCCGACCGTGGCGCCGGCCGAGATCGCCTCGTTCGTCACGCGTCCCTACGCCGAAGTGGCCACCGACATCATGGCCCGCTTCACCGAGCCGGCGGTGCCGCGGGCCGAGCTCGCGCCCATCGTCGCCACTGCCTATCGCGACTTCGACCATCCGGCGGTCGCGCCGCTGCGCCAGCTCGACGCCGGCGAGTGGATCCTCGAGCTGTTCCACGGCCCGACGATCTCATTCAAGGATTATGCGCTGCAGGTGGTGGGCCTGCTGTTTGATCACGTGCTGGCGCAACGCAGCCTGCACATGACGGTGGTCGGTGCCACCTCGGGCGACACCGGCTCCGCCGCCATCGAGGCGGTGCGCGATCGCAAGTCGATCACCGCCTTCATCCTGCACCCCGAGGGGCGTGTCACCGACGTGCAGCGGCGCCAGATGACGACGGTGCCGGCCGCCAACATCCACAACATCGCCATCCAGGGCACGTTCGACGACTGCCAGGCCCTGGTGAAGCAGATGTTCGGCGATGCGTCGTTCCGCGACCGCCTGCGCCTCACCGCCGTGAACTCGATCAACTGGGCGCGCGTCATGGCCCAGGTCGTCTATTACTTCACGGCGTCGGCGGCGCTCGGGGCGCCGCATCGTGTGCCGGCTTTCGCCGTGCCCACCGGCAATTTCGGCGACGCGTTCGCCGGCCACGTGGCGCGGCGCATGGGGCTTGCAGTGCCGCAGATGGTCATCGCCACCAACCGCAACGACATCCTGGTGCGGCTGCTCAACACCGGCCGCTACCGCAAGGGCGCGGTCTACGCCTCCCTGACGCCGTCGATCGATATCCAGGTGTCGTCCAACTTCGAGCGCCTGCTGCTGGAGCTCGAAGGCAACGACGCAACTGCGGTGCGCCGCCACATGAGCGGCTTCGATGCAAGCGGCGAATTCCGCCTGAGCGACACGGCGATGGCAAAGATGCGCGCGCAATTCGACGGCGCTGCGGTCAGCGAGGACGACACCCTGCGCTGCATGCGCGAAGTGGAATCGCGCTCCGGCCTCGTCATCGATCCACACACCGCGGTGGGCATCGTCGCGGGGCGGGCACGGCGGCGCTATCTCGGCGTGCCGATGGTGTACCTTTCCACGGCGCACGCCGCCAAGTTCCCCGAAGCGGTTGAGCGCGCCACCCGGCGTGACGCGCCCCTGCCGGCGCGGCTGGCCGATCTGCACGCGCGCCAGGAGCGATTCGCAGTGCTGCCCAACGACCTCCGCCGCGTGAAGGCCTACGTCGAAGAGCGCGCGGCAGCTTGAACGGGAGACGAGCGTGACCGTCGAGATCACCCGCCTGCCGAATGGACTAACGGTCGCCAGCGACTCTATGCCCGGCTTCGAGACCACCGCCGTCGGGGTGTGGGTCAGCGCCGGCACGCGCTACGAGGGCGAAGACCTCAACGGCGCCGCCCACATGCTCGAGCACATGGCGTTCAAGGGCACCGAGCGGCGCTCGGCCCGCCGCATCGCCGAGGAGATCGAGGACGTCGGCGGCCATCTCGACGCCTACACGACGCGCGAGCAGACCGCCTACGTCGCGCGAGTGCTCAAGCAGGATCTCCCGCTCGCCGTCGACATCCTTGCCGACATTCTCCAGCACTCGGTGTTCGCCGAGGATGAGTTGGCGCGCGAGCGCGCCGTCGTCCTGCAGGAGATCGGCGAGGTCAACGACACGCCCGACGACATCGTCTTCGACCACCTGCAGGCGGTAGCGTTTCCCGGCCAGCCCATCGGCCGCACCATTCTCGGGCCGCCGGAGCGCGTGTCGGCCTTCACCCGCGAAGATCTGTTGCGCTACATGCGCGCCCACTACACCGCGCCGCGACTGGTCGTTTCCGCGGCGGGCGCCGTGAACCATCGCGAGCTGGTCGCGCTGGTCGGCGAGAAGTTCTCCCATCTCCCGCAGGGCGAGGGCGATGGTCGCGATCCCGCCCGCTACGTCGGCGGCGAGTCGCGCGAGAAGCGGCAGCTCGAGCAGGCGCATCTGGTGCTCGGCTGGGAATCGGTGCCGTACGGCGACCCCGACTACTATGCCACCCAGGTGTTCTCGACCATTCTCGGCGGCGGCATGTCCTCGCGGCTCTTCCAGGAGGTGCGCGAGAAGCGCGGGCTCGCCTACAGCATCTTCACCTTCGCCCACTCATACCTCGACTGCGGCGTGTTCGGCGTCTACACTGGCACGTCGGGCAAGGACGCTCCCGAGGCGGCCAAGATCATCGCCGGCGAGATCCATGGGGTGGCCGACGGCATCTCCGAGGCCGAAATCGTCCGGGCCCGCGCCCAGCACAAGGCCGCCATCATGATGGCGCTGGAAAGTTCCTCCGCGCGCTGCGAGCATCTGGCTCGCCAGTTGTTGATCTATGGCCGCTCGATGCCGCCCTCGGAAGTGATCGCCCGTATCGATGCCGTGGATGCCACCGCGCTCGGCCGCGTCGCCGATCGCATCCGCTCGTCCAAGCTGTCACTGGCGGCACTCGGGCTGGTGGGCAAGCTGGAGGGCTTCGAGAAGCTCTCCAAGCGGTTCCACTAGCAGGCGCGCATGTCCCCGATCCTCGATCGCATCGCGCGGCCGCCTTTGTGGCGGCGCTACGATGGCGAGACGACCTTCCTGCGCCCGCCCGAGATGTGCGACTGGCTCGCGTGGGGGGGGCTGCGCGCCGAGTCGCGCGCCTTCCTCGAGCCGTGGGAGCCGACCTGGCCCAAGGACGCTCTGGTGAAGGATGCCTTCCGCCGCCGCTTGCAGCGCTACGTGCGCGACGCCAAGGACGACGAGGGCTACGCCTTCCTGGTGTACCGCAAGGCGGACGAGGCGTTGCTGGGCGGGCTCAACCTGTCGAACGTCACGCGCGGCATCCGTCAGTCGTGCTCGGTGGGCTACTGGATCGGCCAGCGCTTCGCGCGCCAAGGCTACATGACCGACGCGTTGCGCATTTCGGTGACCTTCGCCTTCGATCAGCTACGGCTGCATCGTGTCGAGGCGGGGTGCGTGCCGACCAACTTCGCCAGCCAGGCGCTGCTGCGCAAGGCGGGCTTCCAGGAGGAAGGCTTCGCCCGCAAGTACCTCAACATAAACGGCCGCTGGCACGACCACCTGCTATTCGCGGTGCTCGGGTCCGACCCGCACTAGTCCGACCTCTAGGCGTGTCCCGCCGCCGACGACAGCGCCGAGACGTCGAGCCCAATCTTGCGCATGGCGCTGCGCCACTTGCTGTCGACGTTGGCGCCGAACAGCAAGTCTTCGTCGGCGGGCACCTGCAACCAGCCGTTCGCCTGGATTTCCGACTCGAGCTGGCCGGCGCCCCAGCCGGCGTAGCCGAGCGCCAAGAGGCTGCGGCGTGGACCGTTACCGGAGGCGATGGCGGCCAGCACGTCCATGCTGGCGGTGAGCGCCACGTCGTCGCTCACCACCAAGGTGGTGTCGCGCACGTAATCCGACGAATGCAGCACGAACCCGCGCGCTTGCTCCACCGGTCCGCCGACGTGGACGCGGATTTCCCCGCTCGGCTTGGCGGCGATGCCCAGCTGGGTGAGCAGGTCGGAGAAGTTGATGTGATCGGCGAGGCGGTTGATGACGAGGCCCAGCGCGGCGGCGCTGGAGTGGGCGCACATGTAGATCACGGTGCGCTCGAAGCGCGGGTCGGAACATGGTGGCATTGCCACCAGCAGCTGCCCCGTCAGGTATCCGTCGATGATCTCCGTCATGGTCCTCGGTCGGCCGTCCTAGGCAGTTTTCCTAGGACTCGCAACAACGTGAGACTAGCATGGCACCCTGCGGTTTAGTATTTGTTTCCCCACCGGAGCAGATTCAACCGTCGCAGTTGGTCACGTAGCTGCGAACTGTTTGCGCGATTCGTCACAAAGCAACCAGCACGCCTGTGATGTCGTCGCAGCAATCGTGCGGGCTCGGCCCGCAAAATGCCGGAGGCATTCTTGTGACAACTTTTGGGGGCGCGATGCGTCGGGTTGTCCGAGCTGCGGCGGCGTTCGCCGCGATCGTTCTCGTCGTCGGCGCGCCGTCATTTGCCGTCGAAGGAGTCTGGATCAACCAGCCGCACAGCTCGGTGCGCATCCTCGCGCTTGGCCCTTCTGCCGAGGACCCCGATGCGTTCATCATGGGCTCCATCTGCGCCTGCAGCAGGGCTGGGAAACATACTGGCGATCCCCGGGAGACGCGGGCGTACCACCTGATTTCCACTTCGACGAGACGGAGAACTTCGACGAGCTCTACGTCGATTGGCCGCTGCCTACCAAAAAGGTGCAGGGCGGCATGGTCACCTACGTGTACCGCGACGAGGTGCTCCTGCCGATCACGGTCTATCCCCACGACCGCACCCAGTCGATCAAGTTCCGCATGAAGCTCACCTACGCGGTGTGCCGCGATGTCTGCATCCTGGAGGAGGCCGACCTCGCCATGGACGTCAGGGCCGATCACACCGACGATCGTTTGGCCGAGCTATTCGCCAAGAACCAGAAGCGGATGCCGATCCTCGAGAACCGCCCGGACCTCGCCATCGACCGCGTCCACTGCACGGCGGTCAACGGCAAGCAGATGATCGAGGTGGTGGCGCGCGCCTCGACACCGTGGGTCAATTCCGAGGTGATCTTCGAGGCGCAGCCGGGCTTCTCGTTCAAGCCGGCGGCGACGCAGGCAAGCGCCGACGGACGCCGCATCACCATGCGCGCCGAGTACGATCACCCCGCCGGGCTGCAAATCAAGGAAGGCGAGACGGTGGTGGTCACCGTTTACGACGCCACTCGCGCCATCGAGCGCATGATGCTGGTCTACCCGCCGCCCTAGGGCTGTCCCAGCCGGACATTCCACCGGACGCACCACTTGTGATAAGAGCGCGTCCCAACACGGCGGAGGATTCCATGATCAAGGTCGGCGACAAGATTCCCGAAGGCAAGGTTGCCAAGATCGCCGCGCAGGGCGCCGGGTTGATCAACACGCGCGAGTTCTTCGCCGGCAAGAAGGTGGTGATGTTCGGCGTGCCGGGCGCCTTCACGCCGACCTGCTCGGAGAAGCACCTGCCGGGGTTTGTCGCGCTCGCCGATAGGCTCAAGGCCAAGGGTGTCAGCGACATCGTTTGCCTGTCGGTCAACGATCGCCACGTGATGAACGCCTGGGCGAAGGATCAGAACGTCGGTGACAAAGTCCTGATGCTCGCCGACGGCAGAGGCGACTTCACCAAAGCGCTCGGCATGGACATCGATCACGAGACATTGGGCCTGCGCTCCAAGCGCTTCGCCGTCATCGTCGATAACGGCGTGGTCAAGCATGTCGCGCTCGAGGAGAACACCGGCGCTCACTCGGTCTCCTCGGCCGAGAGCATCCTGAAACACCTCTAAAGCGCTGCGCCGCGCTGGATCGCCCTGGCGGCTTCCACCGCAAGGCGGTCGGCGCGCTCGTTCTCGGCGTGGCCCGTATGGCCGCGGATCCAGTGCCACTCCACGGCGTGGCGCGCGACTTCCTTCTCAAGTGCCTGCCACAGGTCGACGTTCTTCACCGGGTCCTTGCCGGACGTGCGCCAGCCGTTGCGCTTCCAGCTATGGATCCAGGTCGTGATGCCATTCTTCACGTACTGGGAGTCGGTGTGCACGCGCACGTCGCTGCCGGCGCGAATCGCCTCGAGCGCGCGGATGGCGGCCATCAGCTCCATGCGGTTGTTGGTCGTGAGCGCCTCGCCGCCCGAGAGCTCCTGCTCCTTGGCGCCGCGGCGCAGCAGCACGCCCCAGCCGCCGGGACCCGGATTGCCGAGGCAGGCGCCGTCGACGAACGCGTCGACCGGCTCTTCGCTCCTAGCCGCCGCCATTACGCGAGGCCGTACAGCCGGGACGACTTCACGCTTTGGTGGAACACCAGCCGGCGCAGGTAGGCGAGGGGGTCCTTGGGCGTGGTGCCCTTGGGATGCAGCTTGTCGTAAAGCCGCGTGATCAGGAATCGCATCGCCGCTCCGCGCAGCAGCACCGGCAGGTGGCTGCGCTCGTCGGCGCCGAGCGGCCGCACCTGGCCGTAGGCGGCGAGCAGGCGCTCGCCCTTGGTGAAGTTGAAGGTGCGGTCGTCGTCGAAGCACCAGGCGTTCAGGCACACGGCGATGTCGTAGGCGAGGAAGTCGTTGCAGGCGAAGTAAAAGTCGATGAGGCCCGACACGCCGTCGCCGACGAAGAACACGTTGTCCGGGAACAGGTCGGCGTGGATGACGCCGTCGGGCAGGCCCTTCGGCCAATGCTGGGCGAGGTGCTCGAGCTCGCGCTCGATGATGTCGCGCAGGCCCGGCTGCACGGTGTCGGCGCGCTCGCGGCACTTGGCGAAGTCGCGCTGCCAGCCCATCAGCGACAGGTCATTGGCGCGCCGGCCCGGGAACGAGGCGCACGCCTTGTGCATCTCGGCGAGCGCCGTGCCGAGCGCCCGGCAGTGCCAGGTCTCCGGCACGTTCACCGCATGCCCCTCGAGGAAGCTGAAGATCGCCGCCCGCTTCTTCGCCAGCGTGCGCAGGGCGTTGCCGCCCCGGCCCTGGATCGGCTTCGGGCAGCGGATGCCCGCCGCATCCAGGTGCTGCATGAGCGCCAGGAAGAACGGCAGATCCTCGGCCCGCACGCGCTTCTCGTACAGCGTCAGGATGTAGAGGCCGCTCGTGGTGCGCAGGCGGTAGTTGGAGTTCTCCGAGCCCGCGGTGATGCCGTCGCACTCCACCAGCGCGCCAATGTCGTACTCGGTGAGGAACGCCGCGGCCTCAGCGTTGCTGAGTTTCGTGAAGAACGCCATTGCCGGTGCCGAAGCCGAGCAGCCGGCTCAGGCTTCCTCCAGCACGCGCGGCAGCTTGAAGCGCACGTCTTCCGTGGTGACGACCACCGGCTCGATGCTCACCGCGTGGCGGGCGCCGAAGGCCGCGATGACTTCCTGCACCAGGCGCTCGGGGGCCGAGGCGCCGGCGGTGATGCCCACCGTGCGGACGCCTTCGAATGTGTTCCAGTCCAGCTCGCCGGCGCGCTGCACCAGCACCGCGCGGGCGCAGCCGGCGCGCTTCGCCACCTCGACGAGCCGCACCGAGTTCGACGAGTTCGGCGCGCCCAGCACCACGAACGCATCGCAGCGCGGCGCCATCTCCTTCACCGCCAGCTGGCGGTTGGTGGTGGCGTAGCAAATGTCTTCGCGCTTGGGCGCGGTGATGGCCGGGAAGCGGCGGCGCAGCACGGCGAGCACCGCCTCCGTCTCGTCCACCGCGAGCGTCGTCTGCGTCGCGTAGGCGAGCTTGCTCGCGTCGCGCGGGGTGAAGGCCTCGGCGTCGGCGATGTCCTCGATCAGGTGGATGCTGCCGGCGGGCAGCTGGCCGAGCGTCCCGATCACCTCCGGATGCCCGGCATGGCCGATCAGCACCACCTCGCGGCCCTCGCGCCAGTGGCGCTCGGCCTCGCGGTGCACTTTGCTGACCAGGGGGCACGTCGCGTCCACCGCGATGAGGTTGCGGTGCTTGGCGTCGAGCGGCACGGCCTTGGGCACGCCGTGGGCCGAGAACACCACCGGTGCGCGCTCGGGCACCTCGTCGAGTTCGTCCACGAACACCGCTCCCTGCGCCTGCAGGTCCTCGACCACGGTGCGGTTGTGGACGATCTCGTGGCGCACGTAGACCGGGGCCCCGTACTTCTTCAGCGCCATCTCGACGATCTGGATGGCGCGGTCCACCCCGGCGCAAAAACCGCGCGGGCTGGCGAGCAGGATGCGAAGCGGCGGTTTCGCCATCGGGGCTTGGTGCGTGGATATGGGTTTGGCTTGCGGTTGCCGCCTCGGGGGGTGCGGGTTAGTCTCGGCCCCGACGGCGCCCAAGGCTTCGCTATCCGCCTGAAAACGCCGGCACTCTAGACGCCCCTATCCGTCACGGGAAGGGGCGGCCCGTCAGCCACCGCCCAACCAGGGTCCCAGAGCCAGCCGTGCATCGCCTTTCCTCGCTGGCGCCAACTCTCCTACTCGGCGCCGTCCTGCTGGTCGCGGGCTGCACGCGCTTCACCGAGGGCACCAATCTCAGTTGTCCGCGCGCCGTGTTCCTCGGCGGCACCGACACCCTCGTGCGCTTTGCGCCGGACGCCGCGCGTACCGAGCGGAACGTCGCGGCCCAGTTCGAGCTGTACGACATGCAGTACAGCTGCCGCATTTCAAGCCGGCGTGCAGAGGCGAACGTCACCTTCGCCGTCAGCGGCATGCGCCGCTCGAGCGCCGTCGCCGAGAACCACGAAGTGCCGTACTTCATCGTGGTCACCAACCAGCAGGGCGCCGTGGTTGCCAAGCACAACTTCACCGCCCGGCTCCGCTTCCCCGCCGGCGGGAACGCCGCGACCATCACCGAGCGGGTCGAGGTAACCCTGCCGCTGGCCGAAGGCCAGCGCGCCGTGGGCTTCGAGCTGGTGGTCGGCATCCAGCTCACCCGCGAGGAGCTCGACTACAACCTGGCCCGTCGCTAGAGCGCATCGGCCGGGCGCCGTCGGGGCCGGAATCCCCCGCCTTTCCGCCGCGGCGCCGTTGGTTGACTCATGGGTGGCCCCGACTAAGATGCCCGCCATCGCGAGGGGCAAGGGACAGCCGCCCGCGACCATACTTCCCCCTGCGGGAGAGACCGGCTGCCGGGAGCGAGGCAGTCGGCGCCGAAGGAGCAACCGCCCCGGAAACTCTCAGGCAAACGGGACCGCAGGGGAACCAAAGCTCTGGAAAGAGGACGGCCGGCAGAGTCGCCGCCGTCACACCGACGGAGTAAGCCGCGCCGGCGAGGTGGCGGTGAATCTCTCAGGTCCGAGGACAGAGGGGGCGCGAGCCGCGAGCGATTGCGGCGGCGAGCACCTGTCGGAGGACCCCGCGTGGGCGACACAGCCGTACATTCACTTCGCAAGACGCCGCTGCACGCACTGCACGTGGAGCTTGGCGCCCGCATGGTGCCGTTCGCCGGTTACGACATGCCGGTGCAGTATCCGGCCGGCATCCTCACCGAGCACAACCACACGCGCGCGCAAGCGGGGCTGTTCGACGTCTCGCACATGGGCCAGGCGCGCCTCTATGGCGTCGCCGCCGACAAGGCCATCGAGACCCTGGTGCCCGGCAACATCGTCGGCCTCGCGCTGACGCGCATCCGCTACACGGTGTTCACCAACGACCAGGGCGGCATCCTCGACGATCTGACCATCGGTCGCGCCGGCGATCACCTCATGATCGTCGTCAACGCCGCCTGCAAGGAAGCCGACTACGAGCACATGCGCCGCGGCCTGCCCAAGGGCATGCGCCTCGAGGTGCTCGAGGACCGCGCGCTCCTGGCGCTGCAGGGTCCCGCCGCCGAGAAGGTGATGGCGCGCTTCGCGCCCGACGCCGCCAAGCTCACCTTCATGTCCTTCGCCAGCATGAAAGTCGCCGGCCTCGACTGCACCGTGGCGCGTTCGGGCTACACCGGTGAGGACGGCTTCGAGATCTCGGTGCCGGCCAAGCACGCCGAAGTCTTCGCCCGCAAGTTGCTTGCCGAGCCCGAGGTGAAGCCGATCGGTCTCGGCGCCCGCGACAGCCTGCGCCTCGAAGCCGGTCTCTGCCTCTACGGCCACGACCTCGACACCACCACCACGCCGGCCGAAGGCGACCTGGGCTGGACCATCGCGAAGCGCCGCCGCGAGGAAGGCGGCTTCCCCGGCGACAAGATCATCCTGAAGCAACTGGCGGAAGGCCCGCCGCGCCTGCGCGTCGGCATCAAGCCTGACGGCCGCGCCCCGGCGCGCGAAGGCACCGTCGTACTCGACGGCAAAGGCAAGGAGATCGGCAAGATCACCTCGGGCGGCTTCGGCCCCACGGCGAACGGGCCCATCGCCATGGGCTATGTCGCACGTGGCAAGACGTCGATCGGCACGCAGCTCGGCCTGGTCGTGCGCGGCTCGACTCTTCAGGCGAAGGTGGCCCCGCTGCCCTTCGTCCCGCATCGTTACAAGAAGGCATAGGCAAGGAGACGAACATGGCGGAACGTCGCTACACCAAGGACCACGAGTGGATCGAGCTCAACGGCGCCATCGGCACGGTTGGCATCACCAACCACGCCCAGGAGCAGCTCGGCGACATCGTGTTCGTCGAGCTGCCGGCCGGCGGCAAGAAGCTCACCAAGGGCGGCGAGGCCGCGGTCGTCGAGTCCGTCAAGGCGGCGAGCGAGGTGTTCGCGCCGGTCTCGGGCGAGGTGGTCGAGTCCAACCCCGAGGTCAGCAAGAACCCGGCGCTGGTGAACCAGGCGGCCGAGGCCGGCGGCTGGTTCTTCAAGATCAAGGTCGCCAATCCCAAGGAGGTGTCCGAGCTGATGGATGCCGCGACCTACAAGAAGTTCGTGGAGACGCAACACTAGAGCTTTTGCGCCACAAGCACCGCTCCTCATGCTGAGCCTAGTCGAAGCATGAGCGGGGCACCTCCTCACCCTTCGACAAGCCCACGGTGAGGTATTGAGGAACACGGAGCACATTGGAATGCGCTACTTGCCACTCGGACCTGACGACCGTCGCGCCATGCTGGGCGTCATCGGCGCCAAGTCGGTTGACGACCTCTTCAAGGACATTCCGCAGAAGGCGCGCGTCTCCGGTCTTCTCGACCTGCCCATGCACGCCGGCGAGCTCGAGGTCGAGCGCACGCTGGGCGCCATGGCGGCCAAGAATCGCGCTGCCGGCGCGGGTCCGTCGTTTCTCGGCGCGGGGTCGTATCGCCACCACATCCCCTCGGCCGTCGACCACCTGATCCAGCGCTCGGAGTTCCTCACCTCCTACACGCCGTATCAGCCTGAGGTGGCGCAGGGCACGCTGCAGTTCCTGTTCGAGTTCCAGACCAACGTCGCCATGCTGTCGGGCATGGAGGTCGCCAACGCCTCCATGTACGAGGGCGGCTCGTCGTGCGCCGAAGCCGTGCTGATGGCCGGGCGCGTCACCGGCCGCCCGCGCGCCATTCTCTCTGGCGCGCTGCACCCGCACTACCGCGACACCGTGCGCACCTTCACCCAGTTCTCGCCGGTGGAGGTCGAGTACGGCGATCCCGTCGTCGACGGCAAGGAGGACCTGGCAGCCCAACTCGGCCCCGACGTCGCCTGCGTCGTGGTCCAGACGCCTGACTTCTTCGGCAACCTGCACGACTACACCCAGCTTGGGCAGGCCTGCCGCGCCGCCGGCGCGCTTCTGGTCGTCGTCGTCACCGAGGTCGTCTCGCTCGGCGCGCTCAAGTCGCCGGGGCAGATGGGCGCCGACATCTTCGCCGGCGAGGGCCAGAGCCTGGGCGTCGGGCTGAACTTCGGCGGGCCCTACGTCGGCCTGTTCGCCACCAGGAGGCAGTACATCCGCCAGATGCCCGGCCGCCTGTGCGGCGAGACCGTGGACGCCGACGGGCGCCGCTCGTACGTGCTGACGCTGTCCACGCGCGAGCAGCACATCCGCCGCGAAAAGGCGACCTCCAACATCTGCACCAACTCCGGCCTGTGTGCGCTCGCCTTCGGCATTCACGTCTCGCTGCTCGGCGAGGAGGGCATGCGCCGGCTGGCCAAGCTCAACCACGCCGCCGCGGTGCAGCTCGCCGAACAGCTCGGCCAGGTGAAGGGCGTGAAGGTCTTGAACAAAACCTTCTTCAACGAGTTCACCGTTGAGCTGCCCGGCCACGCCGACGAGATCGTCGAGAAGATGGTCGGCCAGGGCGTGCTCGCCGGCGTGCCGGTGCAGCGCCTGTATCGCGACCGGCCCGAGCTTGCCAATCTCCTGCTCGTCGCCGCCTCCGAGACCAACACCGATGCCGACCGCGCGGCCTACGTCGCCGGCCTCAAGAAGGTGCTCGCATGAAGCCCGATACCGTTTCCGGCAACCGCGCCCTCGACCTCGAGGAGCCGCTCCTGTTCGAGCTCGGCCGCCCGGGCCGCACCGGCGTCGACCTGCCCGACGCGCCCAAGGTCGCCTCCAGGCTCGGCGGCCTCGACCGCGAGGGCAGCATCGGATTGGCGGGGGTCTCCGAGCCCGAGGTGGTCCGTCATTTCGTGCGCCTGTCGCGCAACAACTATTCGATCGACGCCAATCTCTATCCGCTCGGCTCGTGCACGATGAAGCACAACCCGCGCCTCAACGAGAAGATGGCGCGCCTGCCGGGCTTCGGCGACGTGCACCCCCTGCAGCCGGAGTCCACCGTGCAGGGTGCGCTCGAGCTGATCCACGCACTCGGCCACTGGCTGAAGACCATCACCGGCATGCCCGCCGTCGCCATGCCGCCCGCCGCCGGCGCCCACGGTGAGCTGTGCGGCATGATGGCCATCCGCGCCGCCCATGAGGCGAAGGGCGACACCAACCGCCACCGCGTGCTCATCCCGGAGTCGGCGCATGGAACCAACCCCGCCACGGCCGCCCAGTGCGGCTTCACCGTCGATCCGATTCCCGGCAACGAGCGCGGCCGTATCGATCTGGCCGCGGTCAAAGCCAAGCTCGGCCCCGACGTCGCCGGCATCATGCTGACCAACCCGAACACCCTCGGCCTGTTCGAGAACGAGGTGATCGAGGTCGCCCAGGCCATCCATTCGGTCGGCGGCTACTTCTATGCCGACGGCGCCAACTTCAACGCCATCGTCGGCAAGGCGCGGCCCGGCGACATGGGCGTCGACGCCATCCACATCAATCTGCACAAGACGTTCTCCACCCCGCACGGCGGCGGCGGCCCGGGCTCGGGGCCGGTGTGTTTCTCGGCGGCGCTCGCCCCGTACGCGCCGCTGCCCATGGTCATCGAGCAGAAGGGCCGCTTCCACCTCATCGAGCACCGCGGCGGCAAGAATGAGCCGGGCGAGAAGTCGTTCGGCCGTATGCGCACCTTCAACGGCCAGATGGGCATGTTCGTGCGCGCACTCAGCTACATGATGAGCCACGGCGCCGACGGCCTGCGCCAGGTCGCCGAGGACGCGGTGTTGTCGGCCAACTACATCATGGCGAGCTGCGCCGCCGACATGACCTCGCCGTATCCGGGCCCGTGCATGCACGAGGCGCTGTTCGACGACCGCTTCCTGGAAGGCACCGGGGTGACCACCCTCGACTTCGCCAAGGCGATGATCGACGAGGGCTACCATCCGATGACGGTCTACTTCCCGCTCGTCGTGCACGGCGCCATGCTCACCGAGCCGACCGAGACGGAAAGCAAGGAGAGCGTCGACCGCTTCATCCACGTGCTGCGCACGCTCGCCAAGAAGGCCAAGTCCGGCGACGCCGCGTTCTTCAAGAACGCGCCGCGCTACAGCCCGCGCCGCCGCGTCGACGAGACCACCGCCGCCCGCAATCCCGTGCTGCGCTGGACGCCGCCGGCGCCCAAGGCCCAAGCCGCGGAGTAGGCGCCGCTCACGATCCCTCTCCCGCATGCGGGAGAGGGTAGGGTGAGGGTGGCGAAGAACGCCCATGCCCAGGAAAAAGAAGCCGGCCAAACCCTCGAAGCCCTCGGCGCGCCGCTCGCCGGCCGCCGCGGCCCTCGCCAAGGGCGCCTTCCGCCCGCGCGTGGTGAGGTCCAAGCGCGCCTACAGCCGCAAGGCCAAGCCGCGCGCGGCCGAAGACTAGGCCATCGGCACGCCGAACCACTTGGTCAGCGCGTCCGTCAGTCCTGCGTGGGTTCCTACGCCCACCCACGCCACGTCGCCGTCGGGCCGTACCAGCACGGCGGTTGGAGCTGCCACCGGCCCGGCCACCGGTAGCTCCCACGTACCCTCGTACCGGGCGGCGAGCGCCGCAACCCGGTCCGCCCACGGAGCGATGTCGATCGGCCCGCCCAAGGTGACCAGCACCGGGCGTGCCTTGTGCAACAGCGAGAACACCCGCACCGGCCCGTCCGGAGTGACTAGGTCAAGGTCGGGCATGCGCCGCCCGAGAAGCGGGTGTCCCGGGCCCCCATCGCCCTGTCCCACGTCGTAGTGGACGTCGAGCCCCGACTGCATGGCGGCGAAGCGCTTGCGCGGCTCGTCCATGGCGAGCAGTTCGCCGAGGACCTGGCGCAAGGCATTGGTGCGGTCGTCGTCGCGGCGCGGCACCACCTGCGCCAGGGTGTTGCGCAGCACGCGCGCGGCGATGGGATGGGGCTCGGCGTGATACGTGTCGAGCAGGGTTTCGGGCGCCATGCCTCTCACCACCTGGGCCAGCTTCCAGCCCCGGTTCACCGCGTCCTGCACGCCGATGTTGAGACCCTGGCCGCCCTCGGGCGGATGGATGTGTGCCGCGTCGCCGGCCAGCAAGATCCGCCCCTTGCGGTAGCTCGCCGCTTGCCGGGCCGTATCGGTGAAGCGGGTGAGCGATACGGGGCTTTGCACGCCGAAGTCCGTGCCTTAGGCGGCAATCAGCCCCGCGCGCAGGTCGTCGAGCGTCGCCTCCTCGCCGGCGCGGCGCAGGTCCCCTTCGGTGACGAGAATGCCGACGAGGCCGCTGTCTTCGATCCGGCTCAAGGCGTTGATGCCGGTCGCGGTGCGCCGGATGCCCCACTCCGGTGCACCGGGGCGGGGCTCCTGCGCCAGCCTGGCTTCGGCGATCAGGGCGCCGGTGGTCGCGTCCGCGCCCGGGAACTCGATGCCGGCGGCTTTGCGGACCAGGCTGCGTCCGCCGTCGCAGCCGACCAGGTACTCCGCCCGAAACGACCCGCCATCGGCGAGCTGCACCTTCACGCCGCCGGCGTCCTGCGTGAAACCGGTCACCTCGCGCCCGCGATAGGTGGTCACGCCCAGTTCGTCCACCCAGCCGGCCAGGATTCGCTCGATGTGTCTCTGCCGCAAGGCGAGGCCGTCGTTGTGCCGGGTTGGGAAGTCCTCGATGGAGAGCGGCACCAAGGCGAACGCGGCGACCTGCATCGCCTTGCCCTGGCCAAGGAACCGGTCGGCGATGCCGCGCTGATCGAACACCTCGATGGTGCGCGCATGCAGGCCGCCGGCGCGCTGTCCGATCAGCTCCTGGTTGACGCGCCGCTCGACGATGGCAACGTACACGTCCGCCAGTGCCGGCCAGCGTCATTCCGGTCGTGCCGCCACCCGCGATCACAACCGAATGCTCCTTCACCGCCCCGCTGCGCGCTGCGCTCATGCGTGCCTCCGTGTGCAAAGGGGCGCCGGTTCTACGCCGGGGCAGGGGGGTTGCCGCAATCCCGCCGGTACCGCATAGTGTGAAAGTGGCAGGGAGCGATGCTCCGGGCCCTCGCAACCCTCCTCCTCGACGGCGGAGGGTTTTTCGCTTCCGGCTACGCTGCGCGCATGGCGAAGCGGCACCTGTACACCGTGGGCTACGAAGGCCTGTCGGTCGGCGACTTCCTCGACCTGCTGCGCGGCGCCGGCGTCGAGGTGCTGGCCGACGTGCGCGACAATCCGTTCTCCCGTAAGGCGGGCTTCTCCAAGAAGCCGCTGACCGAGGCGGTCACCGCCGCCGGCATCGAGTACCAGTCGTGGCGCTCGCTCGGCGCACCCAAGCCGATCCGCGACCGCATCAAGGCCGACAACGACTGGCGCGCCTACACGGCCGGGTACTTTGAGCACCTCGAGGCGGAGCACGCCGAGGTCGCGCGCCTCACGGCGCTCGCCGAGGCGCGCACGGTCTGCCTGGTGTGCTACGAGGCGGACGCCAACCGTCGTGCCGGAGGCACGCTCCACGCGCCTAGCGCGCGTCCCGCGCGACGCCACCGCCGCTACGTCGCCGACGCGGTGCAGGCCGCGGGCGGGCCGCTGCCGATGCACCTGAAGGCGGCCGGTCCCCAGGCCGCGCTGCCTCTCTAGGCCTGCCTCGCCAGGGCAAGGGCGCGCGCCGCACGGCCCGCGCTACCGCAGGGCATGGCCGAGCCGAAGGCGCCTCAGGGCGACGCAGACCTCTCCGACATGCTGCAGGAGCTGCGCGTCCTGCAACAGGGCGCGCAGGTGCTGACCGCCTTCCTGGTGATCCTGCCGTTCACCGAGGCCTTCGAGCAGCTTGGGCCGGTCCAGCATTGGGTGTTCCTGGCGACGTTCCTCAGCTCGCTCGCCAGCTTGGTGTTCCTGAGCGCACCGGCCGCTAACCATCGTCTGCAGCGCCCCGTCACCGACAAAGAGGGCTTCAAGGCTACCGCCACCCGCACCATCCTCATCGGCGTGGCGTTCGAATCGCTCGCCTGGGTGCTGGTTGCCGACCTGGTGGTCTCCGCAGTGTTCGACGGGCCGATATCGCTCGTCGCTGCGGGCCTGACGGCGCTGCTGGTGCTGGCGCTGTGGTGGCTGATGCCGCTCCTGAGCCGACGCGCCAGGGGCCAGCGGTAACGATCGGTTCACCGTAATCGGCCACCCTGTTGGAATGGCCGATGTCCTCGAGGTCGAAGACCTGGTGAACGCCGCCGAACGCTCATTCGACGTGTGCTAATTCGTGCGTGCGGTGGAAGTCGTGGGGCAGGCGCTCGGTCTCGCGCCGGGGAACGCAAAGGCCAACTACCATGCCGCGCTCCTGCAGCGCATGGGCGGCCGCGACGCCGCGGCGTCCCTCCACATGCAGCGTACCGGCCTGTCTCCCGGGCTGGACCACGACTACATGCCGTTCGACTGTTACGTCGCCAAGCGCCAGAGTTCCTGGTCCAGCAGGCCGATGCGATCGCCCGTCAACGGCCGGCCATGACCATGGCGGCGCTGCCGAAGTCGGCGAGCGCCTATGTGTGCAACTTCTCGGCGGTGGCGCTCGGGATGCCGAGCTGCCGCGTCGCCGTTGGCAACGTCGTCGTGCCCAACTGGGCGCGCCGGCCGGCGCGGGGCGGGGGCATCAACCACGAGCATTTTCCGGCTACGCCGGACAATGTCCGCGCCTTGGCCGAGGCCGGCATCCGCCGCATTGCCATCCTGGTGCGCGACCCGCGCCAGCAACTCGTCTCGCTGATGCACCACCAGATCAAGGATCTGCCGGGCTGCCCGCTTGCCCAGGATCTGCTGGCGGCGCCCGAGCGGGAGCGTGTCGACGCGATGCTCCGCCGCGACTTCTTCACCCGTACGATCGACTGGGTCGGCGGCTGGCTGGCCGAAGCCGGACGCGAAGGCAGCCCGCTGTCGATAGACTTCGTCACGTTCGAGGAGCTGGTTCGCGACCCTGCCGCCTTCTTCCGCGCGTTGTGGTTGTTCTTCGGCATGGAGGTGCCGGTGGCCAACATCGCTGCCGTCATCGACAGCCCCGCGGGCCAGGACATGCGCTGGAACTTCCGCAAAGGCGAGACCGACGAGTGGCGCTCCCTGGCGACGCCGGCCACCCAGGCTTCGATGTGGGCCCGGATGCCGCGCGCCGTCGGCGAATCGCTTCGGCTGGCGGGAATAGGATCAATACAAAACGTATTAACACGGTACGGGTCGCAGCGCAGGCTCTGCAGCATGACCCCCGAGCCGTCAGATGCCTGTCCCGGAGCGCTCCCGGCGCGACGGCATCCGCCGGGTGTCTCACAAATCCCCGCAATTGCGGTGGATACGGCTAGCGCGCCGCGCCAGGGCACAAACGAAAAGCCCCGCGCTTTCGCGCGGGGCTCGGCAGTTCAGGTCCCGACGCCGGCTGTCCGGCCGGGCGCAGCGGGGCTGCGGGCTAGTGCAGCTTGCGGTCGAGCTCCCTAATGGCGTCGTCCACCATGCGATCGGCCTGGCGGTCGTCCATCTCGGCGACGATCAGGCGCTGGGCGCCGCGCACGGCGATGTCGATGGCGACGTCGCGCACCTCCTTCAGCGCCTTCTGCTCGGCGCGGGCGATGCGGTCCTTGGCAAGCTCGGTGCGGCGCGTCACGGCCAGCTCGAGGGCGCGCGCGGCGTCCTCGGCCATGCGGGCCGCCTCGGTGCGCGCCTGGGCGAGGATCTGCTCGGCCTCGCGCTCGGCGTCCTTCTGGTTCTTCACGTACGAAGCGAGCAGGGCTTCCGCCTCGGCACGCAGGCGCGAAGCCTCATCGAGCTTGGCCTTGATCTCGGCGGTGCGGCCGTCGAGCCAGCCGGTGATGAACAGCCAGCCTTTCTTGCCCACCAGCGCCACGAACGCCAGGAAGCCGAGCATCGCCCAGTTGTGTGGGACGGAGAAGAAGTCGTCCATGTCAGGACTTGGCTCCCTTGATCTCCGCGTCGATGGCCTTGGCCGCCGCGTCCTTGGAGATGCTGGTGCCGGTGACGCGCTCGGCAGCCGCCTGCGCCACGTCGATGGCGACGTCGCGCAACGAGGCCATGGCTTTCTGCCGCGCCGCCGCGATGCCGGCGTCGGCCTTCTTGGACTGCTCGGCGAGCTCGGCGTCGAGCTTGGCGGTGCGCGCCGATTGCTCGGCGTTGGCCCGTTCGCGCGCCTCGGCGGCGAGCTTCTGCGCGCGCGCCCGCGTCTCGCTCGTCACCTTGTCGAAGGCCTTTTGGGCCGCCTCGGCCTTGCGGCCGAACTCGGCTGCTTCGTTGAGGTCGCCGGAGATGCGGTTGTCGCGCGTGGTGAGAATCCGCTCGATGCGCGGCAACGCCATGCGCGCCATCAGCAGGTAGAGCAACACGAACGAGATGACGAGCCACACGAGCTGTGGCGCGTACGTCGTGAAGTCCATCTGCGGCATGGCGAGTCCTTCGGTCTGGTGCGGTTGCGCCCGTCTTGTTGCGGCTTAGCCGAACAGGATGAGGAACGCGAGCACGAGGGCGTAGATGGCGACGGCCTCGGTGAGCGCGAAGCCCAACAGCACGTTGCCGAACATCTTCGGCGCGGCTGCGGGGTTGCGGATGCCGGCCGAGACGTAGTGGCCGAAGATGGTGCCGATGCCGACGCCCGCGCCGGCGACGCCGATGGTGGCGAGGCCCGCGCCGATCAACTTGGCCGCTTCGATATCCATGGTCTTCTCCTTTGGTGATCCTTGGGTGGGCTAGTGCTTGTGCAGGTTGATGGCGTCAGACAGGTACAGGCAGGTCAGCACGGCAAACACGTAGGCCTGCAGGAACGCGACGATGACCTCAAGTCCGTAGATCGCGATGACGAACAGGAACGGCGCGAAGCCGAAGATGCCGAGCGCGATGACGAATCCCGCGAACACCTCGAGCATCGTGTGGCCGGCCAGCATATTAGCGGCGAGACGCACCGAGAGGCTGATGGGGCGGGTGAGGTAGCCGATGATCTCGATCGGCACCAGGAGCGGCGCCAGGTAGATCGGCACGCCGGCGGGGAGGAACAGGCTGAAGAAGTGCAGCTTGTGCCGCGCCAAGCCGATCAGCGTCACCATGACGAAGATGAAGAACGCCAGGGCGAAGGTGACGATGATGTGGCTCGTCACCGTGAACGATCCCGGCACCGGGATCAGGCCGATGAAATTGGCGAACAGGATGAACATGAACAGCGAGAACACGAACGGGAAGTACTTCTTCCCTTCGGGTCCGACGTTGTCGCGCAGCGCGCTAGCAACCAAGCCATACGCGGCCTCGGCGAGCGACTGCAGGCGGCCAGGCACGAGGCTGCCGCCGCGCGTCGCCGCCATCAGGAACCAGGTGACCAAGGCGACCGAGATCAGCATGAACAGCGCCGCGTTGGTGAACGACGCGTCGATGCCGCCGATGTGGATCGGAATCAGGCGGTCGATGGTGAACTGGTCCAGTGGGCCGTGTGCTGCTGCTTCTTCGTGTTCCACTCTATCGCACCTCTGGACCGCTCCGCGACCGTTCAGGCGGTCACCCCTCGCGCTCGAGGCGCTTGGCCTCGCGGAACGCGTTGAGCATGCCTGCCGCCATGCCCAGCGTCAGAAAGACCAACAACAACCAGGGACGCGTTCCGAGCCACCGGTCGAGGAACCAACCGATGCCGCCGCCGACGATCAGCGCCGCTACGAGTTCGGTGGCCATGCGAAAGGCCAAGCCAAGCCCGCGCGAATTGACGCCGCTCGCGGGGCCTTGCGTTTGCTCGCTCTCCCCTTGGGCCCTCCGCAGCCGCTGGCCGAAGTCGCCCAAGGCGGGGGGCGTGCGGTCCGCAGGCGGCGGAGGCTTGTCGTCGGTCATCTGCGCCGAGCACTCTGGCGCAAAAAACCGGCGGCACAATAGGGGCCGCTCCGGGGGGTGTCAACCTTCGCCCGCATAACTAAACCATTGAATTCGTGGGAGAAACTACTTCCGCGCGGCGCTTTGCCGCGGCGCCACGAACGCCTGCAGGCGAAGTGTGGAGCGGATGGCCGCGGCAAGCGCGACAAATCAGGAATCCTAGTGGTGGACCGACTCTGAATGCATGTTGGCCGGGTCCACCTCGGGCTCCGTGAGGAGGGCGATCTTGCCGTCCTTCTGCACGGTGAAGTGCCAGCAACTCATGCGGCCGGTGTGGCAGGCGACGCCCTTCTGCTGCACCAGCAGGAGCAAGGCGTCTCCGTCGCAGTCGAGCCGGATCTCCAGCACCCGCTGGGTGAAGCCCGAGGTCTCGCCCTTGTGCCACTGGAAGCCGCGCGAGCGGGAGTATTGAAGTGGGCTTCGCCGGTCGCAAGGGTGCGGGCCACCGCGGCGCGGTTCATCCAGCCCAGCATCAGTACTTGGCCGGAATCGACCTGCTGCACGACGCACGCGACCAGGTCCGCGTCGTTGAACCTGATGGCGTTGACGAGCGCGGAACCTGACTCCGGTGCGGTATGGGCCTCGGCCACCGAGGTCACACCTGGCCTGCGGCCAGTTGCGGCAACGCTCGCATCGAACGTGACGCGAACGTTGTCAAACTGCCTCGCGCAGCTTCTCTGCGCGGGCGAGGTCGACCGACACCAGTTGCGAGATGCCGCGCTCGAACATGGTGACGCCGAACAGGCGGTCCATGCGCGCCATCGACAGCGGGTGGTGGGTGATGACCAGGAAGCGCGTGCCGACCGTGCGCGAGATCTCGGCGACGAGGTCGCAGAAGCGGCCGACATTGGCGTCGTCCAATGGCGCGTCCACCTCGTCCATCACGCAGACGGGGGCCGGGTTGGTGAGGAACACGGCGAAGCGCAGGGCCACCGCGGTGAGTGCCTGCTCGCCGCCCGAGAGCAGCGTCAGCGTCTGCAGCCGCTTGCCCGGCGGGCTCGCCATGATCTCAAGGCCGGCTTCGAGCACGTCCTCGGAGTCGACCAGCTTCAGGTACGCCTCGCCGCCGCCGAACAGGCGGCCGAACAGTTCGCGGAAGTGGCGGTCGACGGCGACGAACGCGGCCTGCATGCGCTCGCGGCCTTCGCGGTTCAGCGCGCCGATGCCGGCGCGCAGCTTGTGGATCGCGCCGACCAGGTCGTCGCGTTCGGTGGTCAGGTGCGTGAGCTCGGCCTCCAGCTCCTGCGCCTCGACATCGGCGCGCAGGTTGACGGGGCCCATCTGCTCGCGCTCGCGCTTCAGGCGCTCGACGGTCGCGTCCACCTCGTCGGCCGGCGGCAACGCGGCGCCCGGCTCGAGGCCGGCGACCGCATGCGCTTCGTCCGGGCCGCATTGCAGCTGCGACGCCATGCGGCTCTTCACGCTGTCCTTGCGCTCGGCGGCAGCCTCGGCGCGGCCCTCGGCGCGCACGCGATCCTCGCGCGCGGCTCCGGCCGCCTCGTTCGCCCGCTTATCCTCGCGGTCGGCGGCAGCCAGAGCGGCCTCGGCCTGGGCCAGCGCGTCGGCGGCGGCGTTGCGCTCCGCCTCGGCGATCTCGGTCGCTTCCAGCAGCACACGGCGCTTCTCGGCGAGCTCGGCGGGCTTCGCCTCCAGCACCTTCAGTTCCGCCTCGTCGGCGGCGCGGCGCTGGGACAGCTTCTCAAGCTGCGCTTCGGCGGCCGTCGCGCGCGCCTGCCAGGCGCCGCGCTCCTGCAGCAGCGTGGCGAGACGCGTGCCGCGCATCCCGGCCTCCTGGGCGAGACGCGCCGCGGTGCGCTCGGCCTCGGCGTGCGCGGCGCGCGCCGCATCGAGGTTCTGGCGCGCGGTGGCGATCTCAGCGCGCAGCGCGGCAGCGTCGGGCAGGGTCGCCAGCTCGGCGCGCGACTCCTGGGCGCGGCGCCCCAGCGTCTCGATCTCAGTGGCCAGCGTCTGTGCCTGCTGGGCGAGTGCAGCGGCGCGCTCGCTGCGCGCGACCGCCTCACGGACGGCGGCGGCGAACGCCTCGCGCGCGGAGGCCAGCGCGGCCTCGGCGATGCGCAACGCGGTGCGGGATTCCGTCTCCGACGTTTCCGCGGCCTTCGCCGCAGCCTTGGCGGCATCGAACGCAGCCCGGGCAACATCGAGTTGCTCTTTGGCGGCAACGACTTCGTTGGTGAGTTCGGCGAGCCGGTTGCGCTGTCTCAGGCGCACGGCCGCACGCGTGCCGGCGTCGGGGGCGGTGGTGTATCCGTCCCAGCGCCACAGCGAGCCGTCGCGGCTGACCAGGCGCTGGCCCTGGGCGAGCTGGGCACGCAACTCAGCGCCCTTGTCCCCAGATACGACGCCGATTTGTGACAATCGCAGGGCAACGGCGGCGGGCGCCGAGACGCACTGCGACAGCGGCGCGGCGCCTTCGGGTAACGCCGGCGCGGGACGATCCACCTGCTGCCAGTGCGCGGGCGCGGCGATGTCGCCCGACGCCTGCAGGTCATCGCCAAGGGCGGCGGCCAGCGCCGCCTCGAAGCCGGGGGTGACGGCGACCGAGTCGAGGATCGGCTTGAACAGGTCGTCCTGGTTGGCGCGCAGGACGTCGTTGAGGGCGATCTGCTCGACGGAAAGGCGGCGATGACGCGCCTCGATCTCGTGCAGGGCGTCGCGTTTCGCCGCGAGCTGCTCGTTGGTGTGCGCGCGCGCCGTCTCGGCGTCGCCGAGCGCCGCGGTCGCTCTGGCGACTTGGCCGCGCGCGGCGACGATCTCCGGCACCTGGTCCTCGGCGCTCTGGTCGGGCGGAGCGACCTCGCCCATCCGCGCACGCTCATCCGCCACTTCGCCGGCGCGGCGCACGAGGTCGGTGAGGCGGCCCTCGGCGCTCTCGGCGGCGGCCGACAAGCTGGCGCGGCGCGTCTCGGCCTGGGTCAGGCTTTCGGACAGCGCGTCGGCGGCACGATCGGCGCTCCGCAGCTGATCGTCCGTCTCGGCGAGGCGCGCGCGTGCCACTCCGATCGCTTCGGCCTCCTGCGCCTTGGCGGCGGTGAGCTCGCCAGTCTCGTGATCGATGGCGGCGATATGGTGAGCCGCGTCGGTGCCCATCGCCTCTTCGCGCTCGCTGTCGGCGTCGGTGTGGGCGATGCGCGCGGTGAGGCGCTCGGCGGCATCGCGGGCACGCTGCTCCTCGGCATCGATGGCGTCGCGCTCCAGGCGCAGGCGCTGCAGGGCCGCGGCGCGCTCCGCCTCGGCCTGGCGCAGAGGCGGCACGCGCTGGGCGGCCTCCGCTTGCACCGTGGAGGCGAGGGCGGCCTGCTCGGCGGTTTCCGCCACCCGACGTTCGGCGTCGCGCAGGGCAACTTGTGCCGCTTCCAGCTCGGCGATCGCGTCGGCCCACAAGCGCAGCAGCAGCTGTGCCTCGTGGGTGCGGATCTGTGCCGAGAGGCGCGCGTACTTTCGCGCCTGGCCGGCCTGGCGCTTGAGCGAGCGCAGGTTGGTCTCATGCCCCGCCATGATGTCGGCGAGACGCTCCAGGTTATGCTCGGCGGCCTTCAGGCGCAGCTCGGCCTCGTGGCGGCGCGCGTGCAGGCCGGTGATGCCCGCGGCTTCTTCGAGGAGCTGGCGGCGCTCGGCGGGCTTGGCGTTGATGAGGCCGGCGATCTGGCCCTGGCTAACCATGGCCGAGGAGTGCGCGCCCGTCGCCATGTCTGCAAACAGGGTGAGCACGTCGCGCTGGCGCACCTCGTTGCCGTTGATCGAGTAGGCCGAGCCTTGCTCGCGTTCGATGCGCCGCACCACCTCGATTTCGTCGCGGTCGTTGTACTGGGAGGGCGCGCTGCGGTCGGCGTTGTCGAGCAGCAGGGAAACTTCGGCGATGTTGCGCGCCGGGCGACTGGCGGACCCTGCGAAGATCACGTCGTCCATGCCGTCGCCGCGCATGCGCTTGGGCGAGTTCTCGCCCATCACCCAGCGCAGGGCCTCGACCAGGTTGGACTTGCCGCAGCCGTTCGGGCCGACGATGCCGGTCATACCGGGCTCGACCACGAGGTCGGTGGGCTCAACGAACGACTTGAAACCAGACAGCCTCAGACGATTGAAGAGCACTGTACCTGCCTATGCTCTGCCGGATCGGGACCCGCCCACCTAGGCGGCCTTCGGCCGGCGCATGAAAAAGAAACCAACCGCGGCGATCAGCACCACAACCACGCCGATGACCACGTACGTGGTGGTGTTGCCGCCATCAGAGGCGCTCTCGGAACTGCTGGAAACGCCGCGGGCGCTGCGCGCGGGGCGACCGGCGAGCACGTCCTCGATCGCTTGCTGGAACCGCTCGTAGGGGAGCGCGCCCTCCAGTACGTACTGGTTGTTGAGGACGAAGGTGGGCGTGCTCTGCACGCCGAAGCGCTGCGCGCCCTCGAGGCGCGTCTGGATGATCGCGTTCGTCAGGTTGCGATCGTTCAGGCACGCCTGGAACTGCTCCTGGGTGACGCCGCCGATCTGGGCGATCTGCGTCAGGCGTCCCACCGGATCGCTGGCAACGGCCCACGCCGCCTGCTGCTTGAACATCGCTTCGATGAACGGGAAGAAGCGCTGCGGGCCGGAGCAGCGCGCCAGGATCGCGCCGTACACCGCCGGCTGGTTGAGCGGATACTCGCGGAAGATCAGGCGCGCCTTGCCGGTGTCGATGTACTCGGTCTTGAGCCGCGGCAGCGTGACGTTGTGGAACTCGGCGCAGTGCGGGCATGACATCGATGCGTATTCGATGATGGTGACGGGCGCGCGGGGATCGCCCAGGCTCAAGTCCGGCGTCGCCACTGCGGGCGCGGCCGGCGCGGGCGCCTGCTGCTGGGCGGCGCCCGGAACGGTGAACGCCAGCGCGGCCACAAAAGCAGCCGCGAAAAAACCAGCCCGGGGCAATGCTTTAGATTGGGTCCGCATAAGGCTCAAACCACTAGATATGGTGCCAGTGTAGCGAGTCACCCGGGCGATAGGGAGTCGATTCCTGCCGCCGCGGATGGATCACATGCCATTGCCGGGCTTGGGTTTTTGGGCCGCGGCGACCCGTCGGCCCAGGGCCTTGAGCTTCTCGCGCAGCCGCTCGTCGTCAAGGCGGGCGACAGCCGCGTCGATGGCGTCGGTTTCGGCCGCGCTCAAGGATCGCGGCGCCGCCTTCTTGGGGCGGTTGGGCTTGGCCGGCAGCGGCGCCTGGTGCAGCGCGAGCCTGGCAACGGCCGGATAGCCGAAGAAGCCGTTGATGCGCTCGAGCACGATCGGGGCAAGGTGCTGCAGCTCCAGCGCCAGCACGCCGCTCGCGCGCACATGCAGCGTCGCGCCGCCCGCCTGTCCGTCGCGCGGGAAGACGAGGCGCTCGGGCGCGCTCTGCGCCGCGAGCTCCGCGCCCACGACCTCGCTCCACCGGCCGACGATGGCGGCCTGCGCGAAGCCGCGCCGGCGCAGCGCCGGCGTCGCCGCCTTGGGCACCACGGTGCCCAGCGCATGGATTCCGCCGGGGCGGATCGGCTGCGACATGAGGCGCGCAGGATGCCGCGATTCCGCGCGCACGTCATGTGTCTCGGCAAGCCCATGGTAGGGTTGCGCATGGACCTCGCCGCGGCGCTGCTCGCCTGGTACGACCGCCACGCGCGGAGATTGCCTTGGCGGGCTCGTCCGGGGGCGGCGCGCGATCCGTATCGCGTCTGGCTGTCGGAGATCATGCTGCAGCAGACGCGCGTCGCTGCGGTCATCCCGTACTTCGAGAAGTTCGTCGCGCGCTGGCCCACCGTGCACGACCTAGCCCGGGCGCGGCAGGCAGAGGTCCTCGCGGCATGGGCCGGTCTTGGTTACTACGCCCGCGCCCGCAACCTACACCGCTGCGCGCAAACCGTGAGCGAGACGCGCGGCGGCGCGTTTCCCGACGACGAGACGGGCCTTGCCGAGCTGCCGGGCATCGGCGCCTACACAGCGGCGGCGATTGCCGCCATTGCCTTCGACCGCCGCACCGTGGCGGTGGACGGCAACGTCGAGCGCGTACTAGCGCGCCTCCATGGCGTGCGCGAGCCGCTGCCCAAGAGCAAGCCGACGCTGCGGGCGCTCGCCGCCGACCTCGTCCCGGAATTGCGTGCCGGCGACTACGCCCAGGCGGTGATGGACCTCGGCGCCACCATCTGCACGCCTGCCAAGCCGGCGTGCGGGTTATGCCCATGGAACACGGCGTGCGCCGCCCATCGCGATGGCGAGGCCGAGGACCTGCCCGCCCGCGCCGCCAAGAAGGAGCGGCCGACCCGTCATGGGGTAGCCTTCTGGCTGGAGCGCGCCGGCGATCGTGCCGTGCTGCTGCGCCGCCGCCCGCAGGAAGGGCTGCTCGGCGGCATGGTCGAGGTGCCCGGCACGCCGTGGCGTGACGAGCCGTGGTCAACCGACGAGGCGCTGGAACATGCGCCGGTGCATGGCGCCTGGCGGCCGCTGCGCGGCGACGTGCGCCACACGTTCACCCACTTCCACCTCACGTTGTCCGTGATTGCCGCGACGGCCGACGCGGACAAGGCGGATGGTCAGTGGTGGTGCGACCGCCGCGACCTCGACGACGCCGGGCTGCCGACCCTGATGCGCAAGGTGGCCAAGCACGCGCTCAAGCTGCTGACGCCCCCGGCCACTCGACAGCCCTAACAGACCTCATGCGAGGATCCTAGGTACGGATCCGCATCTTGGGCCCTGCATTGCGGATCGGCCCGGCGTATCTTTTGCGCGCCATCCCCTCGGGTGGCCGGGGCGGGCCTCCAAACAAGTGAGGCCCCAGCGCGTGAACGCTGAGGCCTCGTTGGTCACACGGCAGGCACTGCCTGCCGCGCACGGAGATCTTAACGCATGGATACCGACGTCGACTACTTGGTGGAGCAGTTGAAGAAGGCTGGCTTTGAGTCCCCGGACGCGGAAGCGGCCAGAAAGTTGGCAATGGTGGTGGCGAACCCGATTCCCATGAACGCGGGACAAGCTTTGAGAAGCGGTGTCCGCACATTCAGTGCGTCGATCCCGTTCAGCGTCCTCTATGGTCGGTTTGCGGTGCCGTATCGCGACACGGTCCGCAAGCGCGGATATCAGCGCAAGCCACAGGACTATCGCGTCAATCAGCTCGTTTCCGCGCTCCGTCAGAACCGCGTTGACCTGCCGACCGCGGTGCTCATGAACATCCTCGGTCGGGACGAAAGCGACCGGTTGGTTCGTGATACCGGAGAAGGACGCGCCTTCCTTCACGTACCTCCATTGCCTTCGGACGACAATTCCGGCGCCACGTTCTTCGTAGTTGATGGATAACACCGCATCTTGGCCCTACAGAAGGTCTACCAAGATGCGCCCGAGAAGTGGGCCAACTTCCGAGTGCAGGTGGTGCTGATGGTGGGTGCATCCGAGAAGGAGGAGATGGAGCAGTTCTACATCGTCAACAGCACCGCGAAGTCGGTCAGAACTGACCTCGCACTCGACCTCTTGAAGCAGCGCGCGGACAACGATGGTCGGGTTCTCCAGCAAGTCGACGAGCGAGGCGAGCGCTGGAAGATCGTCGGGCAATCGCTGGCTGAGACCCTGAACGAGCACTCTGCTGTCTGGAAGAACCGCATCCGCTTCCCGAACGCGCCGAAGGAGGAAACCGTCATTCCATCCGCGAGCTTCGTGAACTCGCTGCGTGGTCTGATTAAGTCGCCGTTCTTCGGTGGGCTGACCACGGAACAGCAGACCAAGTTGCTGGACGCGTACTGACTTAGCATCCGCGAGGCGTGCCGGCCGCCCTTTGACTCTCCGGACGACTACACGCTCCAAAAGGGTATCGGCGTGACGGCGATGCATGAACTCCTTGTCTCCGTCATCGAGCACGTGCGGTCGGCTGGCGACAGCGTGTTTGACAAGGACGTCTACCGCGACCTCATGGAAAAGGTTCTCAATAACCTCGAGGCGGACAACGCCGTTGGCGAGAGCGTGAGCGGGTCTGATTTCTGGCAGACAGCCTCCCACGGAGGCGCAGCGGGCAGCTTCAGTAGCAGCGCCGGCCGTAGGGTCTTGGTCGCGAAGTTGCGCGCGCATCTGCCGGAGATGCAGGTCGAATAATGGACGTCGGCGGGCGCTACCAGCTCCCGCCGACCACCCAAGCCGGATTCGGAGGCATCACCATGCGCATTCGGGAAAGTGAACTTGTCGAGCCTGCTCGGTTGGCGATTCGTGATGCTGGCGGCGAAATATCGACCGCTGCCCTCATCGAGCGACTCGCCCAGGAAATGGGCCCCGTTGGGGAAAATGCGGCAATCCTTGCCGGGCGCCTCGATACCAAATTCTCCCAAAAGGTACGCAATCTTAAGAGTCACAAGACGCTTGAGCGCACGGGTCGCGCAATAGCGACGGGGGGAGGCTTCCGCCTGCTCTAACCAGCGGCACCTTGCGGCGAGTCATTACGCATCTCGGCTCTAACTCGCGCCCGGAGATTTTCGATGGGCGCGAGTCTTCCCGTCTCTTGCACCTTGTATTGCCAAAATGCCCAGCCGTTGCAGGCGCTGAGCCCCGCCACCGCAGCGCCAACGCTATGAATCGAGCCCGTCACGTTATTCGAAATGATGGAACCGTCCGCCCGGACTTTTGCACGGGCCATCCCACGCAGGTCATAGAGGAGCGCCCCAGGAGGTAGGAGCCCGCGTTCTACCAGTTGGCCGAACGGCACGCGCGGCTCGTCGCGCTTGCCGCGCGTCACTTCCAGCGCCGCCGCGTCGCCTCCGACGACGTTGGCGATGCGCTCGCGCGCCAGACGCGCATAGACCGGCTCGCGCTCGATGCCGATCCACCTGCGTCCGAGCCGCTTGGCAACCGCGCCGGTGGTGCCGGACCCGAAGAACGGGTCGAGCACGACGTCGCCGACATTGGATGAAGACAGCAGCACCCGGTGCAGCAGCGCTTCCGGCTTCTGGGTGGCGTGGGCTTTCTTGCCGTCGGTCTTGAGACGCTCGTTGCCGCCGCACACCGGCAGCAACCAGTCGGAGCGCATCTGCAGCTCGTCGTTGAGCGCCTTCATGGCGTGGTGGTTGAACGTGTGCGCCGGCGCGTCGCGGTCGCGCGCACACCACAGCAGCGTCTCGTGCGCGTTGGTGAAGCGGCGGCCGCGGAAGTTCGGCATCGGGTTGGTCTTGCGCCAGATGACGTCGTTGAGCACCCAGTAGCCGAGGTCCTGCAGCATGGTGCCGACGCGGAAGATGTTGTGGTAGCTGCCGATCACCCACAGCGTGCCGGAAGGCTTCAGGACACGGCGCGCGGCGGCGAGCCAGGCGCGGGTGAAGCGGTCATAGGTTTCGAAGTCGGCGAAGCGGTCCCACTCGTCGTCCACCGCGTCGACGACCGAGTCGTTGGGCCGGCGCAGCTCGCCTTCGAGCTGCAGGTTGTAGGGCGGGTCAGCGAAGACGAGGTCGATTGACTCGGGCGGCAGCGCGCCCATGCGCGCGACGCAATCGCCTTCGAGCACCGTGCCGAAGTACGAAGCGATGTCCGCCGCAGCGGCAGCCGGGCTCTTGCGCGCCATGGCCCGCACAATGAGTCCCGGGCGATTCTCCGTCAAGAATCAAGGAGTTAACCATGGTCCCAACTAGATGTTGGGTGTGCGGGACTCGCCTGCTACCGCACTTATTCGGCGGCCGCGGTCGTGAACGGCAGTTCCGGCTGCAGCGTGCCCTTGATGGCCATGCGCACGGCGGCGAACGTGCGGCGGTGGTGCGCGGTGACGCCGAGTTTCGCGATCGCCTGGCGATGGTCGAGGGTCGAATAGCCGCGGTTATGTTCCCATCCGTAACCGGGATAGGAGTCGGCGAGCGCATCCATGATGCGGTCGCGCACCACCTTGGCGACGATCGACGCCGCGGCGATGGAGCGCGAAATGGCATCGCCGTCGACGACGGCACGCGCGGGGCAGGGCAGATCGTCCGGCAGCCGGTTACCGTCGATGAGGGCGAAGCGCGGCGCGTAGGGCATCGCCGCCACGGCGCGGCGCATCGCCAGCAGCGACGCCTCGAGGATGTTGATGCGATCGATCTCGTGCACGCTGGCGGCGCCGACGCCCACCACCGCGCATTGCTCGATGCGCGCGAAGAGCTTCGCGCGCGCTTCGGCGGTCAACGCCTTGCTGTCGTCGATGCCACGCGGCGCGCCGCGCAACGGCAGGATGACGGCGGCCGCGACGACCGGGCCGGCCAGCGGCCCGCGCCCTGCTTCATCGATGCCGGCGACAAGGCAACCCGCCTCGCGCTCCAGGGCCAGACTTGGAATGGTCCCCTCCCGCCGCCTATCTAGCACCGGCGGCGGCCGCGGCGTTAGCCGATCCTAGGGCCGCGGGCGCGGCCGCTGCGCCGTCGCGCGCTTGACCATGACGTCCACCGTGACCTCGCCGACCTCGCGGAAAATCAGCGTGAGCGGGAAGGTGTTGCCCTCGGTGAGCGGCGCGTCGAGTGCAGTCAGCATGACATGCATCTCAAGCGGCTCGAGGCGCAGCACCTCGCGCGGCGCGATCTCGACCTCGACGATCCGCAACATGCGCGCCACGCCGTCGTCCGCGGTCACCGTGTGATGCAGCGTGCCGGCGCGCGCCACGTCGGTGCGCACTCCGGTCAGGCGCAGCGGCGCTCCGGTTTCGTTGACGATGGTCATGTACACCGCGTTGCCGAGCGGCAAGCGCAACGTAGCCGGCGTCCACGGATCGACGATCCGCACGCCCTTGACGCTGACTTCGTACGCCTGCGCAGCAACGGCCGACAGGACGAAGGCCAGCAGCGCCGCAAGCCTCACCAGAGCGCGAGCTGTCCGTCCGCCGACGGCGGCTTGAACAAGCTCGTGTCGAGCTTGGCGCGCTCCTTGTTGAAACCCAAACGCTGGCATGCGGTGCGGAAGCGCTGATCTATCATCTCGGCGTAGGGGCCGCTACCGCGCATCCGCGAGAAGAAGCGCGGGTCGTTGTCGCGGCCATCACGCACAGATCGGATCAGGCTCATGACGTGCCCAGCGCGCCCGGGCGCGTGCTCGGCGAGCCACTCCTTGAACAGCTCCTTTACCCCATGCGGCAGCCGGATGAGGGTCTTGCCAGCGGTACGGGCGCCTGCCGCCTTGGCGGCTTCGAGGATCGACTCGATCTCGACGTCGTTGAGCCCGGGGATGATGGGCGCCACCATGATGCCCACCGGCACGCCCGCGTCTGCCAGCGCGCGGATGGCCTCGAGCCGGCGCGGCGGCGTCGCCGCGCGGGGCTCCATACGGCGCGCCAAGCCGCGGTCGAGCGTCGTCACCGACAGGTGCACGCCCACCAGGTTGCGCTTCGCCATGTCGGCGAGGATGTCGACGTCGCGCGTGACCAGATGCGACTTGGTGACGATGCCGACCGGGTGATTGCACTCGGACAGCATCTCAAGGATGCGGCGCATGATGCCGAGCTTGCGCTCCATCGGCTGATAGGGGTCGGTGTTGGTGCCGATGGCGATCACCTCGCACCGGTAGCGCGGGTTCGCCAGCTCGCGGCGCAAGAGCTCCTGCGCGTCCTGCTTGGCGAACAGCTTGGTCTCGAAGTCGAGACCGACCGACAGGCCGAAGTGCTCGTGGGTCGGACGCGCGAAGCAGTAGATGCAGCCGTGCTCGCAGCCGCGAATGGCATTGATCGACTGCGAGAACCCGATGTCCGGCGAGTTGTTGCGCGCGATGATCGACTTGGTGGTGTCCTCGGACACCGTCGTGGCGATCGGTGCTGGCTCGCCGTCTCCTTCGCCCTCGGCTGGCCAGCCGAGGTCGGCGTAGTGGTAATGCTGGTCGCCGATCACCCGCGCGCGCGGCTCGAACCGGCCCGACGGGTTGACGGTGGCGCCGCGGCCGTGCCGCCGCTCGGCGTTCACGGGCACGTTCGGATGCAGGATGGGCGGACCCTGTTTCATGGGTCCGACCGTACTCAGTCGGGCGGAACGAATCAAGAACGCCGGATTGGCCGCGTGGCCGCCAAGCTCACGATTTCTTCTTGCCAGTGGCCGGGGTGGCGGACGCAGCCGCTTTGCCCGCTGCCGCAGCCTTGGCCGGTGCGGCGGCCGCCTGCTTAGGCGGGGCGCCGGCGGCTCCACCTGCCTTGGCGGCCTCGCCCTTCTCGATGCGCATCGCCGAGAAGAAGCGCTCGATCGATCCTGTGAGGTACTGGCGCACTTCCTCCTGGCGCTCGTCGGACAGGCCGCGTAGGCGGGCGCGCGTCGCGGTCTGCACCGCGCCTTCCTGCAGCACCTTGAGCACGGAGGCGGGGTCCTGGCTGCCGGCGGCAATGCGCACGATCAGCTGGCCGAGAAGGATGCGCACCGCGAGAACGTCGGCGGCGATGGTCTGTTGCGGATCGAGAGCGATGGCGGCGCTCCTTGGTTGCTGGGCCGATTCCGCCGCAACGCCCTGCGCGGCGACGGCCAGATGATACGCGGTACTAGGCGCGCCCTTCCTTCAGACGCGGAATCAGCTCGACGAAGTTGCACGGGCGGTGCCGCGCGTCGAGCTGGTAGCGCAGGATATCGTCCCACGCATCCTTGCAGGCGCCAGGCGAGCCCGGCACGGCAAACAGGTACTTGCCCTTCGCGACGCCGGCGGTGGCGCGCGACTGCAGCGCCGAGGTGCCGACCTTTTGGAACGAAAGCATGCGGAACAGCTCGCCGAAGCCATCAATCCTCTTCTCGCATACCTTGTCGAAGGCTTCGGGCGTCGAGTCGCGCCCCGTCACCCCGGTGCCGCCGGTGGTGATGACGACGTCCACGTTTGGATCCGCGATCAGCTCGTTGAGCAGCGCCACGATGCCGGCCATGTCGTCCTTGATGATGTGTCGGCGCGCCAGAGCGTGACCGGCGGCGGTCAGGCGATCGACGAGAACCTGGCCCGAGGTGTCAGTCTCGATCGTCCGCGAATCGGACATGGTGACGACGGCAATGCGGACCGGAAGGAACTTCCGGGATTCGTCAATTCCGGCCATTGGCCGACGCCGTGCGCACCGATTCCATCTGCTCGTAGATCGGCCAGTAGCCGGTAGCGAGCTCGTTGAGAGACGGGGAGTCCTGGCCGAGGCGCGCGCGGTAGATCCAGAAGTTGGCGAGCACGCGCTCCGTGAACTCGCGCGTCTCGGTGACCGGGATCTTCTCGATGAACAGCAGCGGATCGGTGAGCGGTCCCATCGCCTTCAACCACTTGCTCAGGTTGCCGGGGCCGCCATTGTACGCCGCCACGGCCAGCATGAGGTTGCCGCGCACGTCGGGCGAGTCGAGCAGGTACGAGACGTAGCGCTGGCCCAGGGAAAGGTTCAGGTCTGGCTCGAACAGCTTGGCGCGATTGGACGAGCGCAGGGTGCGGTCGTTGGCGATGAAGCCGGCGGTGCCGGGCATCAGCTGCATCAGTCCGTGGGCGCCATCGACGCTTTTGGCGCGCGTGTTGAATGCCGACTCCTGGCGCACCAGCGCCAGGACCAGGGCGGGATCGACCTCATAGCCGTTCCACTGCGGCACCGGATAGAGCGAGCCGGTGTACGACATGCCGGTGCGGGTGAGGAGATCGCGGCCGATGCGCAGCTCGGCGGCCGACATGCGGAACTCGGCGGCGACGGCGAGCAGAGGCTCGGCGATGCGCAGGCCGGCGGTGTCGTACAGCGTGCGGATCTCGCGATCGGCGGCGTAATCGTTGCCGACCTGGGCAAGGGCGATGGCGCGGCGGATCGCCGGCGCTTTGAGCATGCCCTGCATGGCGGCGGGATGGATGGCGGGCGTCTCCCACTCGAACGCGACCGACTGGCCGAGCTGGCGCGCCGCGAGCACGCCATACAACGAATGCGACTCGGCGGCGGCGAACTCGAGCCAGGGGTTCACGTTCTGCGGCTTGCGCAGAACGAGGTTGGCGCGGGCCGCCCAGTAGGCGGCGGCGGCGCGGTCGCGCCCGTCCAACCCTTTGGACTGCGCGGCGATCTCGAAATGCGTGCGCGCGTTCTCGAATTGACCGAGCTCCCAGGCCGCGAGGCCGGCAGTCCAGTCGGCGCGCGGCGCCCAGCGGCGGCTGCGCTGGGCCGCCTCCTCCGCGAGCTGGAGCGCCATCGCCGGATTGTGGTTGTAGAAGTAGCCGGCGGCGATCTCCGCCTGCAGGATGTCGTGCTCGGTCGCGTCCATCACGCCGGTGATGGTGACGCCCTTCAACAGGTTGTCGTGCGCGCCCCTCATGTCGCCACGGCGAATCTGGTCGCGCACGTGGGCGACGGCGCTGCGCACGCGCGCCGCGCTTGCCGCGGTGCGTCCCGCCGGCTGATAACGCGGCGGCGCGAACGGCGTCATGGTCGCCGTCGCGGTGTTGGCCGAGAGCGCGATGCCGTCGAGCGACGGACGCGCCGGCGCCTTCGGCGCGGCGGCGCCGGCGGGGCGGAGTTTCACCGCGAGGTCGTAGACGCGCTGCGCGTCGGGATGGTCGTTGTACTGGTCGAGCCAGCCCTTCAGCTCCGCATAAGTGGAGCGGTAGGCGGTCGGGTGCATGTAGCGCCGGTACAGAACGTGCCCCATCAGGAGCTTGTTCTGGATCTGGGCGATCTCGCGGTCCGCTTCGCGCCACAGCCCTTGCTCTTGCAGCGCGAACACGCGGCGGTAGGAGGCGATGTCGGCTGCGCTCAGCTCGGAAGGCGCGATGGGCGCATCAGCCGCCCAAGCGACGGCGGGCGAAGCCAGGATCAGGAGCGCGAGGCCGGCCGTGCGCAGGCAACGCTGCGCCCAAGCGCGGAATTCCGCGCCGGCAGTCCTTGGCCATGCCATCCCCTTGGCTGCCCGATGACTCCCATCGGCAACCAATCGCCTCGATACCGGGAACACGTCGGGCCTCCCGTTTGCGCTCGGTCGGCGGCGAGAAGACCACAAGCCCCCGGACCCCGCAAGAAGCACGGATCGCGCGGGACTCCGGGCGCCGCCCCTCGGCAGAAACGTGCGCGTTGGTTAACGCGGGTGAATGCGTGATGCCCCCTACCTTCTGCTAGCTTCGGCGCCCGACGACCGAGCGAAAGGGGCAATGGGGACTGCGATGGACTTGGTTTGTTACGTGCATCCAAGCTGGAAGCCGCGCCTGCGTCCGGCCGAGGCGACACGGCAATGGATGACGGACACGCCCGAGTCCTTCGCCTACCGTTGCCTGCCGCTCAACATCGCCAACGCGCATGGCTGGGAGTTGCTCTCGCCGTGCTCCTTCGATGCGACGTGGACCGGCGGCCGCTCGACCGCGGACTTCGTGCTGCGCATCGACGGCAAGCCGTCGCACCCGCCGGTGTTGATCTTCGGCCAGGGCATCCTGACCTTCAATATCGAGGGGCTGTTCCGCACGCCGCCGGGCTGGAACCTGTGGGTGGGTGGCTCACCCAACCATCTGAAGGACGGCATCGGCGCGCTGACCGGCGTGGTCGAGACGGATTGGTCGCCGTACACCTTCACGATGAACTGGCGCTTCACCCGTGCCGGCCACATCGTGCACTTCGACGAGGGCGAGCCGATCTCGTTCATCTTTCCGATCCAGCGCGCCTACCTCGAGCAGGTGGAGCCTCATATCGTGCCTATGGAGGCGAACCCCGAACTGGTGGAGCAATTCCAAACCTGGAGTAGGTCGCGCGACGAGTTCCAGAAGAAGGTGGCGCGCACGCCGCCCGGCGCTCCCGCCGACAAGTGGCAGAAGCACTACTACCAGGGCGCCGACATGAAGGGCGGCACCGCGGCGGGTCACTAGACGAAGATGAAGCTCAGGCCGTTCGAGACGCGGAAGAGCGAGAAGGGCTTGCCGCCGCCAGTTGCCTTGGAGCCGCAACGAGTCTCGCATGGACCGGTCGCGGCGGAGCGCCCCGCGTCCGCGTCGGCACCCGCACCGTCGGCCAGCGGCGATGCCACCGCAACCGCGCCGCGCAAGCGCGACTGGCTGCTGCACCATGTCGAGAGCCGGCGCGACCTGTCACCGGCCGCCGTCAACATCGAGCGCCGCACAGATCTTACGCGCGAAGAGTTCCTGAGCGACTACTACGCTCTGAATCGGCCGGTGGTCCTGGTCGGCGAGATGCAGGACTGGCCGGCGCTGACGCTGTGGACGCCGGAGTACCTGCGCCAAGCGATCGGGTCGCGCCCGGTCGAGTTCCAGGGCGGCCGCACCCGCAACGAGTGCTTCGAGATGCATAAGGACCTGCATCGCACCAGCGCGCCGTTTGGCGAGTTCATGGACCTGATCCAGACGCGCGCCGGCAACGACGCCTACATCACCACCTACAACAGCGAGCGCAATCGCGACGCGCTGGCGGTACTCGACAAGGATACCGTGTTCCTGGAGAAGTTCCTGACGCGCGACAAGCCGTTGCCGAGCGGAATGATGTGGATCGGGCCGGCGGGAACGGTGACGTCGCTGCACCACGACCTCACCGACAACTTCATCGCACAGGTGGTCGGTCGCAAGCGGTTCAAGATCGTGGCGGCCGCCGACGTCGGCAAGCTCTACAACGTCAAGCACGTCTTCAGCGAAGTGCCGAGCCTCGAGGATCCGAACCTCGATCGGGCGAAATACCCGCTGCTCGACCAGATCCGCGTCTACGACGTGACGATCATGCCCGGCGAGATCCTGTATATGCCGCTCGCTTGGTGGCATCAGGTGCACGCCATCGACTTCAGCGTCACGATCACCTTCACCAACTTCTTGTGGCCGAACGACAGCTACAAGGACTACCCGCCCGACTGAGCGGACAACTCGTCGAGGCGGCGGCGAATCTCCAGCAGGTCGCGCCAGGAGTCGCGCTTGAGCGCCGGCGTGCGCAACAGGTACGCGGTGTGGAACGTCGGCATCGCCGGAATGGGTGCAGGCAGCGGCCGCTCGGGATCGCCGTGATAGAGGTGCCAGCGGCCGCGGATGCGCGTGATGCCCTCGGTGGTGCCGAGGAGGGCGCTCGCCGATGTGCCGCCGATCAGCACGAGGAGCTTTGGCGACACGAGCTCGATGTGCCGGCGCAGGAACGGCAGGCAGATGGCGTACTCGTTGGGCGTCGGCTTGCGGTTGCCCGGCGGCCGCCACGGCAGGATGTTGGTGATGTACGCGCCGTCACGCCCAAGCCCGACCGCCGCCAGCATGCGGTCGAGGAGCTTGCCAGCGGCTCCCACGAACGGGAGACCCTCACGGTCCTCGTCTGCACCGGGTGCCTCTCCGATGAACATGGCCGGTGCTGTGGGATTGCCGTCGGCAAACACCAAATTCGTCGCTGTGTGCTTGAGGGCGCAGCCCTCCAAGGCGGCCATCGCCTCCCGCAGGCCGGCAAGGTCGGCGCAGCCCAAAGCGAGCGCGCGGGCGCCCAGTACGGCTTGGTCGGGCGGCGGCAGCGTCGCCGGCGGGACGGCGACCGGCGTCGGAGGCGGCACGGACGGCGCCGCGCGCGGCACTGTCGGCATGGCCTTGAGCAGAGCCGGGGCGGGCGGTGCGGGACGCGGCGACGGGCGCCGATAGCGGTCGACCGGCTCGTCACCCACGGCGTCGCCGACGCCCGCTTCCACGTACCAGCGCAGGAGGCTCTCAAGGTCCAGGGCGGTCATGGCTCCGTTCTATCAGTCGGCGCGGCCCGCCGTAGGTTCCCTGAATTGCCACCGGCGGCGGACCTGCGCTATCAAGAGCGACGGATTGGGCATCGCGGGGCGTTAGTTGCCGCCAGCCCCCAGCTTTCAGACGCCGGTGTACACGACATTGGGATGTGGCACCTCCCGCCGCCCGGCACTTTGCGATTGCGGAGGCACGGCGGGGCCGATTTGATAGGAGTCGTAATGAACACACTGACTCGGCCCAAGGGAGCCGGCCATCGGCCGGCGCTCGCTCTCGTTGCCGTCATCGCCGGACTCCTGACAACTCCCGCCGCCGTTCTCGCCAACGCGGCAACCAACGAACAGTTGGGCGCGTACCTTGCAGCGCGCATCGCTGGCACCCGCAACGACTTGCCCAACGCGGCGCGGTACTACGAGCAAGTGCTCGCGGTCGATCCGCAGAACGCCGAGCTGCTTGCGACCGCGCAGCTGTTCATGCTGGCGGATGGGCAGGTCGACAAGGCCGTCACGTTCGCCCAGCGCCTGCTGGTGCGGGACGCCAACAACGCGACGGCCAACCTGCTGAACGCGATCGGCGCGGCAAAGAAGGGCGACTACGGCGCCGCCGCCACCGCAATGCAGAAGGTGCCGAACACCGGCATCAACCGTTTGGTCGCTCCGGTGGTCGAGGCGTGGGCGCTGGCCGGTCAGAACCGCGCGGACGAGGCGCTGACCGTCCTCAACAAGATCGCCGGCAATGCCACATACGAGCCGTTCTTCAACTACCACGCGGCCCTGATCAACACGTTCCTCGGCCGCGTGGAAAAGGCGGAGGAGGCGTTCACCAAGACCCTGCAGGGCGGCACCGGTGTGCGCCAGATGCAGGCCTACGCAACCTTCCTTGCGCAGGCCGGCCGCACCCAGGACGCGGTGCGCACGTTGCGCTCGTACCTCGACGTGCAGTCGGGAGACGAGCCGGTGGCGGCGGCACTCGCGGGACTGCAAGCCGGCCGTAAGCCCGACCCGTTCATTGCCGACGCGAGGGCCGGCATGGCCGAGATGTTCTATGGCGTTGCCGCGTCACTCACGCAGGAGAACGCCACCGCGCAGGCACGCAACTATGCGCGCATGGCGATCTATCTGCGCCCAGAGCTCGATGGCGCGCGCGTCGTTCTGGCGACCGGCATGGAACGCGAAGAGCTGTGGGCCGAGGCGAACGAGGTGCTGGCCGTAATTTCCGCCGCGTCGCCGTACAGTTGGGCGGCGCGCAACCGCATCGCTACCAACCTCGGCCGGCTGAATCGCACCGACGAGGCCGTGACGATGCTCACGCGCATGGCCGACGAGCGCAAGGCTGCGTTCGACGTCGCGGTGAACCTTGGCGACATCCTGCGTCAGAACGATCGCTATGCCGAGGCGGCCGCGGCCTACGACCGAGCCCTTCAGCGCAAGGGAACCCTGACCGCGGACGACTGGGTGTTGCTCTACACCCGCGGTACGGTGCTCGAGCGGTCGGGCCAATGGGACAGGGCAGAGGCCGACTTCCTCAAGGCGCTCGAGTTGCAGCCCGAGCAGCCGTACGTGCTGAACTACCTTGGCTACTCGTGGATCGAGCAAGGCAAGAATGTCGAGCAGGCGACGCAGATGATCCAGCGCGCCGTGGCGCAGCAGCCTACTGCCGGGTTCATCGTCGACAGCCTGGGCTGGGGTTTCTACAAGCTCGGCAACTACGAGGAAGCAACCCGCACCCTCGAGCGCGCCGTGCAGCTGACGCCCGGAGACTCGACCATCAACGATCACCTCGGCGACGCGTACTGGAAGGTCGGCCGCAAGCGCGAGGCGCGCTTCCAGTGGCAGCGCGCCATCGACCTCGGCCCGGATGCAGGTATGCTGCCGGGCCTGCAGCGCAAGCTGGCGCAGGGGCTCGACGGCTGACCGGACGGCCCGGATCGGCGCCACGGTCCGCGAACTTTGACCTTGGTGAGCGCCTGCTGGCGCGCGCCAAGGTCAATCTCTATTTGCACGTCCTCGGCCGCCGCGCGGACGGCTACCACGACCTCGACAGCCTCGTGGTTTTCGCCGATGTCGGCGACCTCGTCGAGGTGCGTCCGGCGGACACCTGGCGACTCGCCGTCACAGGCCCGTTCGCCGGCGCACTGCGCAGTGTCGCGGACAATGACAATCTGGCGATGCGCGCCGCGCGCTTGTTGCTGCGCGAGGCCGGACGCGACCAGGCACTGGAGATTCGGCTCGACAAGTGCATTCCCCTTGGCGCCGGGTTCGGCGGCGGCTCGGCGGACGCGGCCGCCGTACTGCATGCGACCAATCGGTGCCTGCAGCTCGGGTACTCCACCGCCGATCTGCAGAGTGTCGGCCTTGCCCTCGGCGCGGACGTGCCGGTATGCGTTCATGGTGGCCCGGCGTATTTCGGCGGCATCGGCGAAGTCGTGACAGCCGTCGTATTGCCGCCATTGCATCTGTGCCTGGCATGGCCGGGTGTTGGTCTGGCGACGGCGGCCGTCTTCCGCGACGCCGAGCCGCACGCCGATGTAGAGCGTGCCGCGACTCCGCGAAGCTTCGCCGACGTCGTGACAATGATGCAGGGCACGACCAACGATCTCGTTGCTCGAGCGGAGGACCTGCTCCCCGTGATCAAGGATGTCCTTGCCGCGCTGATGCGGCAGCGCGGGTGTGCGGCGGCGCGCATGTCGGGCAGTGGCTCCGGATGTTTTGGGATATTCGCCGATACGGCGGCCGCGGCGGCCGCCGCGCAGGCCTTGCGAGCGGAACACGCTGCGTGGTGGACCGCGACAGCGACCACGCTGCCCGAGTGATGCTCCGCTGCGCGCGCCTGATCGCCGCGGCCCTCCTGTGCGGCGGCCTGTCCGGCTGCGGGACGCCGGCGAGTTCCCCTGCCGCCGAATTGTCCGACATCCAACGCACGTTCGCGCGCGCGACCGTCGTCCTTCCATCGTTTGGGGCAGGCGCGCCGCTGCGCACAACGATGGATTCGCCGGCGATGGCCGCGCGCCTGCAGCGGATTCCGGGCGGCAGCCGGATGCCGGTGGTGGTGTACTTGCACGGCTGCACCGGCTTGGCCAATTTCGCGTTCCTCGAGCGACTCGCGGAGGCCGGATTCGTCGTCGTGGCTCCCGACAGCTTCGCCCGGCGCTTTCGGCCATTGCAGTGCGATCCGCAGACGCGCACCGGCGGCCGCAACCTGTTCGTCTACGATTTCCGTCTCGAGGAAATCGCCTTTGTCATGGACGAGCTGTATGTCCGCCGGTGGGTGGACTGGGGCCGGATGTTCCTGGTGGGAGCATCCGAGGGAGGCGTTGCGACGGCGCTCTATCGCGGCGACGAGTTCAAGGCGCGCGTGATCGCCCAATGGACCTGCGGCGGCTCCCCGCATGTCGCTGGAATCGCCGCTCCGCGCAACGAGCCGATCCTCGCGGTGCGTTCCGCGCAGGATCCCTGGTACGCGGCGCCGGGCGCCACGGGGGACTGCGGCGTCGCGATGGGCGACCGGCCTGGGTCGCGGTCCCTCGTGCTGGAGCTGGCGGCAGGTCATGACGTGCTCGCGGAGCCCAGCGTGGTGTTAACCATCGTCGAATTCTTGCGGCTCCACGCTTCGCGGTAGGCTGTGATTTGGCCACAACATAGTGTGTGATTCAACACAGCGCGACGTGATGCAAGCACTTGTCCGGTCAGTCGAACTTGCGCTACTTTTGCACCGGTGTGGACGGTGATGTGCCTTACAGAGGGCGCTGCGCCTACCACTCCCAATATTGTTTGGGGTGCACATCCCGTGCGCGGGTGACTCGGAGGAACTACGTCAATGAACGTCTGCAGAGCATTCGTTGCAGCCGCGGTTTCCTGGACGCTGGTGCTCGCTCTGTCGGCGCAGGCGGCAGCGATCGGCACGCAGTTCGACGCGCCAGCCCGTGCCGTGTTTGGCGCCGGCGCTGGGCAGGATGTCGCGCAGGCGGCCAGGCCCGGGGAGGCGCCGCCGGCGCAGCTCGGCGGAGCTGCGGGAACCCGCGCAGCCGGTGCGGCTGCGACCGGAGGGCTTGGCACTCGCGACAAGATTGGTCTGGTGTTGGTGTCGGCCGCGCTGGCCGTTGCCATTGCGGCCATAGTCGGCGGCGAGCGCACCACCACGACGACCTCGACCTCGACCTCGACGTCCACTTCGACTACGACCGAGACAATCTACTAAAGAGTCTGGCGGGAATGGCCATCCCACCCGACGCCCACCCCCACGGCCACAACTTCGGCGACGCAGACAGAGATGTGACCACGGTCACGGAGACGCAACAGGCGGAATGGCGCATCTAGACGTGGCGCTTCCAATCTAGACGTGGCGCTTCCAATAAAGGGCACCGGCATGACTCGCCAAACGGCGCGCGCCATCGTGGCGCTTTGGCCTCGTCAGCATCACCATTTGGGTCCTAATCCCCAACGCGCGCATGGTCTGGATTGCGCCGGAAACGAATGTCACCCGCGTTTACCATCACAACGACTACGGTGTTTTTTGGGAAACTATCGCTCCATGGATCATCGTCGGTTACGCGGTAGGCCGGCATCTACGACGGTGGCAACGACTGTAACCGCGACTAACTAGATCGCGGCTGGCGTATTGCTCCTCGAATGGGCGGCCTTCGGGTCGCCCATTCCGTTTCGTCTAGACGTCGCGCTTGTAGACCTCGAGGGTTACTGCAGGCATCTCAGGCGCGAAGTGCTGGACCGAGCGCCACACGTAGCCGGTGTCGAAGTCCAGCCAGTACTGGTTGACGAACGACCACCGCACCGTGCGAGCATCGTTCGCCTCGGTCACGAGCAGCGTGTCGTGCTGGCGATCCAGGATCGTGATCGTCTCGCGCCGCTGCACCGTGAAGAACGATTCGATGGGTATGCCGTACTTCAACGGCGTGCCCAGGTCTACCGAGCGCCGATGCAGGCCTTCGAACGCAAAAGTGGCTGCGGCGACCGGGTCGTCATCGATCTCATGCGTGTCGCGCAGGTCCGCGCCGATACCGTACAGGCGGATCAATCGACCATTGCGCGTCACCACTGCGGCACGATCCGCCGATATCCAGTGGCGGTCGGGACCGTCGTAACGACCGAGCACCAGCAGCGAGCGCTGGCCGCGGCCAATCTTTGCGCCCATCGAGGCGTATGGTAGCATTGCGACATACTCGGCAGACACCGGTGCGTCTGGCGCGCCTAGTGCAGCAATCTGGGTTGCAGTCACGACATTTCTGATGAACGGACTGGCGGAACATCCGGAAATCATCAGGATGGCGCCGCCGGCCAGGAATGTGCGCCTACTGGCGGCGATGCGTGGCGTTAGGGGGGAGTTCATGAGATTCGTGCACCCAGGCTTTCGCGGCAAGATACGGCAAGTCGTGATGGCAGTCGTGGCCGCCCTCGCTGTGGCGTCTGTGCCGGCTGCGGCGCAGCAGATCCCCGGCCTCTCCGGCGGCGGCCAGGGCTTCGTGCCGTTCGTAATGGGCACCGCTCCGAACCCGCTCGACGCCGCGCGCCAGGGTGCGACCCGCACCGACGTGTCTGCCGGGCGCCCAAGCACTGCGCCCTCCCGCGCCGGGATTGGGTTCACGGACGACCAGCGCATCGTGGCGACTCGCTTCTGCGACGGCACGTTGCGGCCGGAAGAACGCGAGCTTCTGTTGCGCATTCCAAACTTCTCGTTGGTCGAACAGGACTACTGCCGGCGCGCCGCGCAGCTGTTGCCCGCGTACGGCTATGAGACCTTCGACGGTGCGCGTCCGTCGGATGCTCTTGCCAATGGCGCTGTTTCAGACACCTACCGCCTCGGCATCGGCGATGAGCTCGCCATTACGATGCGCGGACAGGTCTCTACGACCAGCCGCGTGGTCGTGGACCGCGAGGGCCGTGTGATCATCGAAGCGCTAGGTCCGATCCCCGCGGTGGGCCGCTCGCTCGGCGAGTTCCGCCGTGAACTGGTTGCGCGCGTCCAGGCCGCTTTCATCGGCACCGAGGTGTTCGTTTCGCTCAGCAACCTGCGTCTGGTCGTCGTCAACGTTCTCGGCGAGGTCACGGTTCCGGGCCAGCATCAGCTCACGGCGCTGTCCACCGTCCTTGACGCCCTTACGCTTGCCGGCGGCGTCAAGAAGACGGGCTCGTTGCGGCGCATCATGGTGCAACGCGGGGATGCGACGTTCTGGATCGATCTGTATGACCTGCTCAGCGGCTTCGGTTCGGGCCGCGACCTGACCCTGCACGAGGGGGACCGCATCGTCGTGCCCGCCCTAGGTGCGACGGTCGCTGTAGGCGGCAAAGTCCGCCGTCCAGCGATCTTCGAGCTTCCGGAAGGGGTTGCGGCCATCACGTTGGGCCAGGCGCTCGACTTGGCCGGCGGCCCGCTGCGGCCGCAAGGCAATCGCCTGTTCTTGCGCTCCATCGATGCAACGGGGCGCGAGGTCACGGTGTCGAACGTCGACCGTTCGACCCGGATCGGCGAGGGCGACGTCGTGTTCGTGGAGTACGGCGAGGATGTCCAGGTCAATATCGTCCGGCTCGAGGGCGCCGTCCGCTCGCCGGGCGCGCGCGTTCGCTCTGCCGCTCCGACCGTGCGGGCGATCGCTGGCTCGGACTCGCTGACGCAGGAAGCGTACTTGCCGCTCGCGGTGCTGGAGACGACCGATCCGACCACCGGAGCGACGCGGTATTTCGCTCTTAGCCTGTACCGCGTGCTGAGCGGCGAGCAGGACTTCACCTTGAGGGACAACGATCGGCTGATCGTGCTGAGCCGCAACGATGTTCGCTTTCTTTCCGGCGAGCGCGTGCAGGCGCTCATCCGCCCGACTCAGGCCGAACGCGGACTGACGAAAGTTCAAAAACCGGTTGTGGAGCAACTTCCAGTTCTCGGGGATACGCAGCTGCAGCTGCCAAGGCAACCGCTTGCGCAACAGCCTGCGGCAGGAACAGCAGCGGCGGCTCAGGTCGAGCGCGACCCGTTGCGCTTGGAGCGGCTTGCGCCGCGCGACGCAACGCAGTGTGCCGGCATCGACGTTCTCAAGAGCGTCGTCGACCGCACTCGTTCCCAGCGATTTGCTAGCGCGGTCCTCGCCGTGGACGTCGTTGTCACCGAAGACGAGCCCGACAAGATCCCGTGTCCCGTGGTGTTCAACACGTTCCCGGACCTGCTTCCGTACTTACTGGAGCATGTCGCGGCGATCAACGGCGAGGTGCGCGTTCCCGGCGCCTATCCGGTCGTAGCAGGAACGCCCGTGGGAGTGGTGGCCGCCGCCGCCGGCGGCGTCACCCTGGACGCCGACCTGAGCCGCGTCGAGTTCACGCGCTTCGAATCGGAGCAACGTACAGGCACGACGCGCACGACGCGCCAGCTTGCCGACATCTCCTCGGTGCAAGGCGCCCTCGCGACCATCAGTCCGAGCGACATGGTGCGATTCAACGCCTTTTACTCGGACCTCGCTGCGGGCCCGGTGCTTTTGGCCGGCGAGTTCTTTCGGCCGGGCTATTACGACATTCGGCGCGGGGAGCGGCTGTCGGAGGTTATCGCGCGCGCCGGGGGCCTGACCCAGCAGGCTTACGCGTTCGGCGCGGTATTCACGCGCGAGCGCGTGCGTCAGGCTGAGCAGGAGAGCTTCCAGCGCGCCGCCCGCGACTTGAACTCGGCGGTCGTGCTCGCCGTCAGCCGGGGCGAGGTGCGGGCCGAGGCGATCACCGCCCTCCAGGCGCTGTCACGTCAGATCACCTCAACCCAGGCCGTGGGCCGCATCGTCATCGAGGCGGACCCAACCGTGCTACAGGTGCGGCCCGAGTTCGACATCGTGCTCGAGCCCGGCGACACCATCTTCATGCCGAAGCGGCCCAACTCCGTGCTTGTCATCGGTGACGTGCTGAATCCGATCTCCTTGCCGTTCATTGCCGGCACCCGCGTCGATACGTATATCCGGCAAGCCGGCGGATTTCAGCGCTCGGCCGACCAGAATCGCGTGTTCCTCGTCTATCCCAACGGCGCAGCGCAGCAAGTCGAGAGCAATAACTGGGTGTACGCTCCGCCGACGCAAGTTCCACCCGGCAGCACCATCGTGGTGCCGAAGGATCCCGCACCCCTTGGCGCGTTGTTCGTCGTTCGGGAGCTCGCATTGCTCGTCAGCCAGATCGCGGTCACGGCGGCGTCCGTCGCCGTCATCAGCCGCTGACGGCGCATCGCTCCCGCACTGGCCGGGCTGCCGGTGATGGTGGAAATGCGGCGCGGAGCGGCCGCGTGGCGGCTGTGTGCGCTCGTGTGGGCGTTGCTCGGCGGTGCTCCGGCGCAGGCGCAGGTCGCGCCGGCAGCTGCCGCGCCGCTCGTCACCATGGGCGATTGGGGCGGCGCCGGCCTGCTGCAGATGCGGACGGCGCGCTTCGAAGCCGACGGCCAGTTCAACGTCGGTTATTCGTTCGCCGACCCCTATAAGCGCTACTCCTTCAACCTGACGTATTTTCCCTGGGTGGAGGCAACGTTCCGCTACACCGAGGTGCGCAGCCTGTTCTATTCGCAGGTGCCGTTATTCAGCGGCGACCAGCGCTACAAAGACCGCGGCGCCGACCTGAAGTTTCGACTGTTGGAGGAAGGCCGGTTCCGTCCGGCGCTCGCCGTCGGCTTCCAGGATCTGCTCGGCACCGGCCTGTTTGCCGGCGAGTACGTGGTGGCGAGCAAGCGCATCGGCGATCTCGACCTCACCGCCGGCATCGGCTGGGGCACGATCGGCAGCGCTGGCAATTTCAAGAATCCGATGCTGGCGATCTCCGATCGCTTTGCCATACGCGAGGGAGCCGAGGGCACGGGCGGCCAGATTGCCTTCCTGTCGCTGTTTGGCGGCGAGCGCGTCGGGCTGTTCGGCGGCGTCGAGTACCAAACGCCGCTGCGCGGGCTCTCGCTCAAGGTGGAGTACGACACGAATTCCTACGCCACGCGCGAGATCCTGAAGCCCCCCACCAGGCCGATCAATTTCGGGGCCGTGTTCCGCCCCTACGACTGGTTCGAGCTCAGCGTTGGACGCGAGCGCGGCAACACCACCATGCTGCGCTTTACACTGCGCACCAACTTCAATGATGCGGTCGGTGTTTCCAAGATCGACTCAACGCTGCCGCCGATTGCTCCGCGCCGGCCTCTGAGCGCCTTCACCCCAACGCCGCAAGTCGAAGAGGTCGTGCGCCCGATCGCCGTCCCAGCGACCGCGCCCGCCCCGGCGGCTCCGCCTGTGCCACCGGCGGCGGCACTGCCGCCGCGGCGCGGCGACGAGGGACGCCGGGTGGAGGCCTTCTACGCCGAACTCGATCGGCAAGGGGCGAACCTTGAGTCGATTGTCACCGTTGGCCAGGAAGCGTACCTCGCCGTCGTCGCGACGCGGCCGGACAGCCTTGATCTGCAACGGATGGCGCAAGAGGCGCTGGCCATGCTGCCGCCCGACGTCGTCGCGGTGCTGGTGTCCGACATGACACCGGGCATGGCAGGGCGCCTGTACCGCGCGGAGCACCCGCACGCGGCCAGGGAACCGGACGCAGGCGCGGAGGCCCTGTATCGCCTGCTGGGCGAGGACGGCCTGGAGATCCAGGAAGTCGTCTTGATCGGCGACACGGCGAGAGTCCAGGTGACGCCGGCTGACGGGCGCACCCCCGACCTCCAAGCAGCGGCGCGCATCGCTGCACAGGCGTTGCCCGGGTCGGCAACGGTGACGGTGCAAACGCCGTTCGGCGCCTTCGCCACCTGGCCGCCGCTGCCCTTCGCGGGAAACCTGGATCTTGCCTTGGCGCCACTCCGCGCACCCACCGCCGTTGCGGGCCAGGAGATCGCGCCGGCATCTCCGGAGCCGGTCTACACGGCGGAACAGCGCCGCGTGGTCGAGGAGCGCGTGAACGACGGACTGCGCAGACAGGGGATTGTCCTGGAGTTTGTCAACTTGGAGGGCAGGCACGCCGAGGTAGGTCTGTACTTGTTCCGCTATCGCGAGTTCGCCCGCAACGTCGGCCTTGCCGCGCGCGTCGTGGCAAATGCCCTGCCGGCGCCCGTCGAAGTGATCACCATCGCCTTCCTGAACGGAGGCGTGGAGCTGTCGCGCGTCACGTTCCTTCGCCACGAGCTCGAGGCGGCGGCCGGAGACGTCGGAACACCCGAGGATTTCTGGCTGCACACCGAGCTGGCGCCCGGGGAGCCGTGGTGGGATGGGACCGCGGTACCCTGGCGCTATCCGCGCTACTCGTGGTCGCTCGGCCCGCAACTGCGTCAACACATCGGCGGCCCCGATCGCTTCTACCTCTACCAGCTGTGGCTGTCGCTATCGGGGTCCATCGACGTCGCCCGCGGACTGACCCTTAGCGGCCAAGTCGGCAAGAACGTCTATCACGGCTTCGATCGCATCCGTCTGAGGTCCGACAGCTCGCTGCCGCATGTACGCAGCCAGATCAAGGAGTACCTGCAGCAGGGTGCCGACAACATCGTTCAGCTGCAGGCTACGTACCTGCTCAAGCCGGCGGAGGATCTCTACGTGCGCTTTTCCGGTGGGCTGCTCGAGGAGATGTTCGGCGGTGTGAGCGGCGAGGTTCTCTACCAGCCGTTCGGGTCGCGCCTTGCCCTGGGCCTGGAGCTGAGCAAGGTGCAGCAGCGAGACTACGACCAGCGCTTCAAGTTCCGTGACTACAAGGTAACGACGGGACATGTATCGCTGTATTACGACACGCCCTTCCGCAATGTGCTTGCCGTGGCACACATGGGCCACTACCTGGCTGGCGACCGTGGCGTGACCTTCGAGCTGTCGCGCCGCTTCGACAGCGGGGTGCGCGTGGGTGCCTGGGCCACCTTCACCAACGTAACGGCACAGCAGTTCGGCGAGGGCAGTTTCGACAAGGGATTCTTCATCGTCATCCCGTTCGAGCTGTTCCTCACGCGGTCGAGCGCCGCAACCGGCGTCTTCGCGTTTCGTCCCCTCACACGCGACGGCGGCCAGAGGCTTTCGTTGGCCAACCGCCTATACGATCTCACCGCCCAGGGAAACCTCGGCTCGATCGGGCGCGGCTGGGCGGAGGTCATGCGGTAAGGCGCGGCTTCGTCACCGCTGCGGCCAAGGCTCCCAGGTACCGGTGCCCTTGACAGGCCCGCCCGAAAACCGCTCTCTTGCCCGCCGGCCCGGCTCCCGGCGGGCCAAGAAATCGGCCATTTCAAAGGTCCATGAACGCTCTCGACGCTCTGGAGAGCCAGAGCATCTACATTTTCCGCGAGGCCTTTAACCGCATCGGCAAGCTCGCGATGTTGTGGTCATTGGGGAAGGACTCCAACGTCATGATCTGGCTCGCCCGCAAGGCGTTCCTGGGTCACGTGCCGTTCCCGCTCCTCCACATCGATACCGGCAAGAAGTTTCCGGAGATGTACGAGTTCCGCGACCGCTACGAGAAGGAATGGGCGGTTACCCTTATCCGCGGCACGTGCCCGCCGGTGGAGGAGATGGATCCTTCGCTGCCGCCCGCCGCGCGCTCCGCTGCGCGCAAGACCGCCGGCCTGAAGCGTATGGTCGAGGAGCGCGGCTTCGAGGGCCTGTTCGCCGGCATCCGCCGCGACGAGGAGGGCACGCGCGCCAAGGAGCGCTACTTCTCGCCGCGCGGCATCGACGGCAAGTGGGACGTGCGCGACCAGCCGCCCGAGTTCTGGGGACAATTCAACACCGACTTCCCGCCGGGCACGCACATCCGCGTGCATCCCTTGCTGCATTGGACCGAGATCGACATCTGGCGCTACACCGAGCGCGAGAATATCCCGACGATCCCGCTCTACTTCTCCAAGAACGGCAAGCGCTACCGCTCGCTCGGCGACAAGGACATCACCTTCCCGGTCGACTCCAAGGCGAGCTCGATCGCCGAGATCATCCAGGAGCTGCAGACCACCAAGGTCGCCGAGCGCGCCGGACGCGCCATGGATCACGAAGCGGAGGACGCCTTTGAGCGCCTGCGCGCCGACGGATACCTCTGAGATGGCAACGTCCGCAACGAGCGCCTCCCGCGAAAGCCTGCGCGTCGCCGTCGTCGGTCATGTCGATCACGGCAAGTCCACGCTCGTCGGCCGCCTGCTGCACGACACCGGCAGCCTGCCGCAAGGCAAGGTTGAGGCCATTCGCGCCATGTCCGAGCGGCGCGGCATGCCGTTCGAATGGGCGTTCCTCATGGACGCGCTGCAGGCGGAGCGCGACCAAGGCATCACCATCGACACGTCGCAGATCTGGTTCAAGACGCCGAAGCGCGACTACGTCATCATCGACGCACCCGGCCACAAGGAATTCCTCAAGAACATGATTACCGGCGCGGCCGCCTCCGACGCGGCGCTCCTGGTGATCGATGCCGACGAGGGTGTGAAGGAGCAATCGCGCCGTCACGGGTACCTCTTGCACCTGTTGGGCGTGCGCCAAGTGGCCGTCGCCGTCAACAAGATGGACTTGGTCGGCTACAGCGAGAAACGCTTCGCCGCCATCGAGAAAGAGTACCGCGCGTACCTCGCGAGCATCGGCGTGACGCCGACCTACATCATCCCGATCGGCGCGCGCGACGGCCAGAACATCGTCGGTAAGGCCGACAAAATGGCCTGGCACGGCGGGCCGCACGTCCTGGAAGCTCTCGAGCGCTTCAACGTCGTGACACTGCCGACGCACCTGCCGCTGCGCATGCCAGTGCAGGACGTGTACAAGTTCGATGATCGCCGCATCATCGCCGGCCGTATCGAGAGCGGCATGCTCAAGGTCGGCGATCGCATCGTGTTCTCGCCCTCTAACAAGTCGGTACGGGTGAAGACCATTGAGGCGTGGGCTGCGCCACCGCCGGACCGCGCGAGCGCTGGCCAGTCCGTCGGCTTTACGGTGGATGAGCAGATCTTTGTCGAGCGCGGAGAGATCGTCAGCCATGAGGCGAATCCGCCGGTCGAAACCGACGTTTTCCGAGCGCGCCTTTTCTGGCTCGGCAGAACGCCCCTGACCCAAGCTGCGCGCTACAAGCTGAAGCTTTGCGCCGCGGCAGCCAATGTCCGTGTGCAGGCGATCGAGCGCGTCATCGACACAGGGGATTTGTCGAGCGCCGCCGCGACAGAAGTGAAGCACTCCGCTGTGGCGGAGGTGATCCTGCAGGCCGATCGCATGCTGGCGCTCGATGAGTTCGTTAACTCGCCGCTTACCGGCCGCTTCGTGCTGGTGGACGGCTACGACATCGCCGGCGGCGGCATAGTCTCGATGGAGGGATACGCCGATCAGCGCCACCTGATCACGGTGCGTGCCTCTAACATCACCCGCGTCGAGCATGCTGTATCAGTTGATGCCCGGGCGCGGCGCAACGGGCACCAGGGTGGAGTCATCTGGCTCACGGGCCTGTCTGGTTCCGGCAAGTCGACACTGTCGATCACCGCCGAGCGCCGGCTTTTCAACATGGGCTACCAAGTCTACGTGCTGGACGGCGACAATATGCGCCATGGGCTCAATTCAGACCTTGGCTTCTCGCCGGACGAGCGAGCCGAGAACATTCGCCGGGTCGGCGAGGTTGCGGCGCTGATGGCGCGGGCTGGCGTCGTAGTTATCACGGCATTTATCTCGCCCTACCGATCTGACCGCGAGCGAGCGCGCAGGGCCGCAGGCGGCAACTTCCATGAGGTTTACGTGCAGGCCGACCTCGCAACCTGCGAGGCGCGGGATCCGAAGGGCCTCTATCGCAAGGCGCGCGCCGGCGAGATCGCCGAGTTCACGGGAATCTCTGCGCCCTACGAGGAACCGCAGTCTCCCGAACTCGCACTCGATACGACGAGGCTCTCCATCGAGAGCGCTGTCGACGTACTTGTTGGCTACGTAAGCGAGCGGTTCGGCGTCGAACAGGTGCGCCTGACCCGCAAGGCCGGCGCGTGATTTCCTAGCGGGCTGCGAGAGCGCCGTCCTTGGGCACGGTAATGCCGCTCTTCGCCAACTCGCGCTCGAGCGTCGCTCGTATGCGCGCCAACGTCTTTTCGTCCTTGCCCTCCGCGCGCCACCAGCGCCGCCTGGGTGTTGGACGCGCGGACCAGCCACCACCCGTCGTCGGTTTTCACGCGTACTCCGTCCACGTCGATGACGTCCGCCCCGGCAGAACGCATGCGATTGCGCAGCTCTTCCACGATGGCAAACTTGCGCTCCTCGGCGCAGAACAGGCGAAGCTCTGGGGTGTTGGGCAACTGCTCCAGCGAAGCGACAAGCTGCGCTGGCGTCTGCTCATTCCGCGCGAGCATGCCGAGGCAACGAACCGCGGCATAGATGGCGTCGTCGAAGCCGAAGTAGTGATCTGCGAACAGTCTTCTCACCGCCGCCTTCCCGGACAACGACGGTTCCGAAGGCGCGGCCAATGGCGAGGGCGTCCTCCGCACGGATCGTCAGACCGACGATGCCGCGAATATCGTAATCGCGCGGGATTGTTGGATGAAATCGATGGGACTGCACGGTGCAAGTATAGTATTGGCACGCGGCGGGCCAACGCGACAGCGTCAACGCGCCACGGCGACCGCGATGACGTGACGGCTCGGTGCATGGCCTCGAAGGATCAACAGATGAGCACCTCTTTACGTGCGGCTCAGCCGGCCACGACGATCGCGCGTGGCAAGCGTCTGCTGTTCGTCATCAACGAGGCATTCTTTCTGCTTTCGCACCGGCGCGCGGTTGTGCGCGCGGCGCAAGAGGCGGGGTTCGAGGTTCATGTCGCAGCGCCCTCGCACCACGCCTGGGCACCCGAAGGGTTCGACCTGAGCGACCTGCCAGGGCAGGGTCTCGCAGTCCACGTGATCCCGTTGTCGCGGCGCGGTCGCAACCCCATCGCCGACGCGCGGACCTTCACGGCCCTGTTCAGCCTCTATCGCCGCCTGCGTCCCGACGTGGTGCATCACATCACCGTCAAGCCCAACCTCTACGGCGGCTTGGCGGCGCGGCTGGCCGGTGTTCCTGCGGTGGTCTACGCCGTGTCAGGCCTTGGCGAACTGTTCAGTGGGCGCGGTCTCGGCTTGACCATGCTGAGGCCATTCCTGCTGCGCGGGCTTAGTTCGGCATTCCGCCATTCCAACGCTAGCATCATTGTGCAGAACCCTGAAGATGGCCGCGCGCTCTCGGCTGCACTCCGCCTGTCGGAAGCCGAACTTGTCCTGATCCGCGGCTCGGGCGTCGACTTGTGCAGTTATCGCGTCCAGCCTGAGCCAAGCGGTGTACCGGTGGTCGTGCTGGCTGCCCGATTGATCTGGGATAAGGGCATCCGAGAGTTTGTCACGGCCTCACGCGCGTTGAAGGCGCAGGGCCTCAACGCTCGATTCGTGCTGGTCGGCGGTGCCCACGCCAGCAATCCTCGCACGGTCCCGGCAGACACCCTCCGGGCTTGGGAGAAGGAGGGCCTCGTCGAGTGGTGGGGTTACCGCACCGACATGCCTGCAGTGCTCGCTGGTGCGAACATCGTCTGCCTGCCGTCGTCGTACGGTGAGGGGGTACCCAAGGTCCTGCTCGAAGCGGCGGCGAGTGGACGTGCCGTCGTCGCCACTGACATCGCCGGCTGTCGCGAGGCGGTGGTATCGGGCGAGACGGGCATGCTCGTTCCGGTCGGCGACGCCCCCGCTCTGGCTCAAGCTATCCGCGAGCTCCTGGCCGCCCCCGACACTCGCAGAGCCATGGGTCTGTGTGCACGGCGGCGGGTTGAGGCGGAGTTCGATGAGCGGGACGTCGCGAGCCGTACCCTTGCCGTGTACAATGAGCTGCTCGAGCGGCGGGGGCCGCAGGGTCAGGCAGCCGAAAAGCATAGGTAATGGAATCTCCAAGCGTAGACTCTCACACGCAGCTGCGTGACTTGCATAACGAACGCACACTGCGCTTGGTGCCTGCAACCACCGCGACAGATGATGTCATCGACCTCACCCACCTGTTCCGGATCTGGGTGAAGTGGATTTGGTTGCCTATCCTGGCCGGTGGAATCGGCGCGTGGTTTGGCTACCAGTCGCTGCAGTCGTTCGTGCCGGAGTCGGTCGCGAAGATGATCGTCGTGCCCGCGGCCAGCACGAGCGGCGGAGCCTCCTTGCCGATGACGGGCGGATTGGGGGCCGCGGCCTCGGCATTTGGAATCCAGATCGGCGGGGCTGAGCCGTCCGTTTCCTCGTTCGACCGCTTCAAGATGATTCTCACTTCCATGCAGCTCGCGCAGCGCATGCAAGAGAAATACGGCTTGATGCAGAAGATCTGGGCGACGAGTTGGGATTCCAACACGCTGCGATGGGTGCGTCCATCCGGCGAGGACTTCGAGCGCGAGGAGCGCCGCCGGGCAATGCTGCGCCAGAATCTCTGGACGGCGCCGAACTTGGAGACGCTGGCCGCGTATATCGGTGGCAAGGTCAAGGTCGAGCCCGCCAAGGCGCAGGGCTTTTACGAGCTGAGTGTGCAGCATAGAGACGGCAACGAGGCTCTGTGGCTGCTCAACACGACATTCGCGGAGGCTGATGCCCTCCTGCGCGAGGCGGATCGCGAGCAGTCATTAGAGCGCCGGCGATTCATCGAGCGGCAGATGGAGAGCCGCACGATGCTCTACATGCAGGAGACACTACGCGCCTTGCTTACACAGGCACTGAACAAGGAAATCACCCTTGAGGCGCAGGTGAGCTATGTTGGGACCGTCGTCGAGCCGGCCCATATCATGAACGCCAAGACCGAGCCGAACCTGCAGCTCATCTTCGGCCTGCCGATTGCCGGCTGGGCTGGAGGGGCATTCCTGCTGATTACGCTGGTTGCCGTCATTCGCGGCGATCGGCGACGCTAGTCGCTCCGGTCGGGGATTAGGGTGCGTCTTAACTGGAGCGCGTACTACGCGGTGCTGTTCCTGTACCGATGCGTGTTCTCGGTACTCGGGCAGACCGTGGTCATGCGGCTGACCAGCATTCCGGATACGGAGGGCTACCAATCTCATGGCCTAGGCTATGTGGCCTACGCGACATCGCAGATGTCGTTCGACCCCGCCCTCACCATGCAGGGGCAGGCGACTCTGATTACGGCGATTGTCGGCGCCTTCTTCAGCTTCCTCGGCGGCGGCAATCCGATCCTGATCAATATCGGTTTCCAGACGATCGCCTTCATAGGGATCTGGCGCATGCTGGATGCGCTCGATCCGGAGATCCGCAAGTACTGCGCCGTACTGGTGATGCTGCCGTCGTTCTCCGTGTGGTCATCGATCGCATCCAAGGAGGCGATCGTCGTCTTCCTGGTTGGCATGTTGGGGAGATACATCATCCAGATCTATCAGGGCCGCGGCAGGCTGCGCATTCGCCACGTGCTTTGGTTCTTCTTGCTGTACGTGTTCAAGCCGCACTTCGCCCCGGCGATCCTGTTTCTCATTGGCGTGCCGCTGGTGGCGCGGTGGTCGCGCCAGCCCGCAGCCATCGCCGTGGGCGCGGGATTTGTCTCCCTAATCCCCCTCTACCTGTTGCGCGACTCCGTCGATGCCTATGTCTTACGGGTCGTTCGGAGTGTTTACGCGGAGCCCGGCGCGAGCACGCGCGACGAGCGAATCATATCGCAGGCCTATGATTTCTTCGCTCACGCGCCCCAAGGGATGTTCCGAGCTTTCATGGGTCCGACGTTGTCAGAAGCGACGAGCGGCATACTGCACCTAATGTCGTTTGCCGAGAGCATTCTGATCGTCGTTCTCATCCTGCTTTACGTGGTGCCGCGCCTGCCGCGGTTGCCCGCGTACTTGGCCATTGTGAGTTTCTTCACGGTGTTCTGGGTGTTGCTGGCCAATTACCCGCTCGGAATCGCCAACCCGGGCACTGCGGTACGTTATCGCACCGACTGGCTGCTGCTGATCTTCCTCGGGACCATCTTCCTCTGCTCCCGCGCCGTGTATATGGGATGGCGTGCTCCGCGGGCGCGGCTGGTGCGAATCGAGGAGGCGCAGCCAGCGGCCGTGCCACAGCCGGGTTGAACCTGCCGCCTTCGGTCCCTAGACTGTACCCCTCCGCGATGGCCAAGTCCCACGATTTCCACGAACGCCTGACGACGCACGAGCCCGCCCGCGGGTCAGACCGCAACTTCGGGCTGGTATTCGCCGGGTTCTTTTGTGTGCTGACCGTTTTGGGCCTTTGGCAAGGCACCGACACTTGGCCCTACTGGGCGGTGCTGGCGGCGCTCTTTGCGGTGGTGGCCCTGCTGGCACCGCAGCGTCTGACGCCGCTGAACAAGCTGTGGCACCGATTCGGGCTGTTGCTCGGCAGGGTCGTAACGCCGGTCACCATGCTGGCGGTCTTTCTGCTGGCGGTGACACCCACCGCGCTCATCCTTCGCCTGATGCGCAAGGATCTGTTGCGGTTAAAATGGGATGGCAATGCTCGTTCTTACTGGATCGAACGAAACCCTCCCGGGCCGGCTCCCGACACGATGAAGTTTCAGTTCTGATGGACTCTCATGCTACGTGAACTCTGGCATTTTCTTCGTGTCCGCAAGAAGTTTTGGCTGGTGCCGATCTTCGTGGTGATGTTCCTCTTCGGTGGCTTGGTCGTGCTCAGCCAGGGATCCGCCGTCGCGCCCTTCATCTACACGATCTTTTAGGCTCGCTAGCGGACCATGAAGGTCCTCGGCATCTCGGCCTTCTATCACGACAGCGCGGCCGCTCTGGTCGTGGACGGCGAAATCGTGGCGGCGGCGCAAGAGGAGCGATTCACGCGCAAGCGGCACGATGCGCGCTTCCCGTCGGCCGCCATCGCCTATTGCCTGGGGGAGGCCAGCGTCGCGCTAGGCGACGTCAACTACGTCGCTTTCTACGACAAGCCGTTCCTGAAGTTCGAGCGGCTGCTCGAGACCTATGTCGCGTTCGCGCCACGGGGCTTCCGCTCGTTTGCGACCGCCATCCCGGTGTGGCTGCGCGAGAAGCTGTTTCAGAAGAGCCTGTTGCGCTCGGAGCTCAAGAAGTTCGCGCCCGACTTCGACTGGGACACCAAGCTGCTTTTCTCGGAGCACCACCAGTCTCACGCGGCGAGCGCCTTCTTTCCGTCACCGTTCGACAGTGCCGCCGTGCTCACCATGGACGGTGTCGGCGAATGGGCGACGACGTCGGCCGCCGTCGGCCTCGGCAATTCGCTCAATGTGGTGAAAGAGATCCACTTCCCGCATTCGCTGGGGCTCTTGTATTCCGCGTTCACCTACTACACGGGGTTCAAGGTCAATTCGGGCGAATACAAGGTGATGGGCCTCGCACCGTACGGGACTCCGTCTTTCCGCGACCGCATCCTGGACCACCTGATCGACATCAAGGACGATGGCTCCTTCCGCCTGAACCTCGACTACTTCGACTACTGCACTGGCCTGCGCATGACGAACCATCGGTTCGATGCGCTCTTCGGTGGTCCTGCGCGCAAGCCCGAGGAGGCGCTGACGCAACGCGAGATGGACCTCGCGGCGTCTATCCAGGTGGTTGTCGAGGAAGTGGTTCTGAAGTTGTGCCGCTCTCTCGCCAAGGACACTGGCGAGACCAACCTTTGCCTCGCCGGGGGCGTCGCCCTCAATTGCGTCGCCAACGGGAAGGTCGTGCGCGACGGCGCATTCAAAAATGTCTGGGTGCAGCCGGCGGCAGGCGATGCGGGCGGTGCGCTAGGAGCAGCGCTCGCGGCGTATCACGGCTTCCTTGGCAAGGACCGCCAGCTCAACGGCTTGCTCGACTCCATGCACGGCAGCTTGCTGGGGCCGCAATACGATCAGGCGGACATCGAGCGGCGGCTGGTTGCCGTCGGCGGTCGCTTCGAGGTCCTCGAGGAGCCCGACTTCCTGGCGGCGGTGACGGACGGCTTGGTGGAGGGCCGCGCCGTGGGCTGGTTCCAGGGACGCATGGAGTTTGGGCCGCGCGCCCTCGGCGGCCGCTCCATCCTCGGCGACCCGCGTTCTCCGACCATGCAGCGCACCCTCAACGTCAAGGTCAAGCAGCGCGAAAGCTTCCGTCCCTTTGCGCCGTCGATCCTCTTCGAGGACACGTCGCAATGGTTCGAGATCGACCGGCCGAGTCCGTACATGTTGCTTGTCGCCGATATCGCCGAGAGCCATCGCCGCGCGATGACCACCGAAGAGCGGGCGCGCTTTGGCATCGACAAGCTGAACGCAATCCGTTCTGACGTGCCGGCAGTGACTCACGTTGACTATTCGGCGCGCATCCAGACGGTGCATGCGGAGACGAACGCGCCTTACTACAAGCTCCTGCAGGCGTTCAAAGCCAAGACCGGTTGCCCTATCCTCGTGAACACGAGCTTCAACGTGCGCGGCGAACCCATCGTTTGCACGCCGGAAGATGCTTACCGCTGCTTCATGGGGACCGGCATCGAGATGCTGGCGATCGGCAACTGCGTCCTGCGCAAAGAACGTCAGGACGCGAAATTGGCGCAGGACTACGCGCGCTCGATCGACCCGGACTAATCCGTACGTGCGACGACTCTTCGTCAACGTTGCGCTGAGTGCAGCGGTCCTGCTCATTGGGCTCGTTCTCCTGGAATCCGCATCGAGGGCGCTGTTGCCCCTCTCCCCCGGAGCCCGATTCGTCGGCGCCAACGGTGAGCCGGTGGAGATTCATGCGTACCTGAGCCCGCGACCGAATGCCGCCGCGCGCTTCGTGCAACTCTCGGCCGACTATCGTGCACCGGCCACGGTTACCGACGAGGGGTACCGCGGACCCGCCCCTGGTGGGAGTCCGGACCTCCTCTTCATCGGCGATTCGTTCACATTTGGTCAGGGCCTTACGGACGAAGAGACCTTCGCCGCCCTGTATTGCCGCGAGGCTCAGCGTCGATGTGCCAATCTCGGTCGGCCGGGCACCGGCACGTGGGCCCAGGTCCGCATCTTGGAGGCTTTCCTCGACAGCTATGGCTGGCGACCGCGCGAGGTGAAGGTGTTCATCCTCGCGTCCATGTCGATGGTCTCCGGCAACGACCTGTACGACACCGTCAATGACATGGGCATGCCGGAGCGCACGGGCGAGGCCCTCGCCGAACAGCAGGCCAAAGACCAGGCGTTGCGCCGGCCGCGCAGCGTCATCGGCTGGATGGTCGCGCAGCGCGCAACCATCCTTGAGTACTCGAATCTTGCGCGGCTCCTCTACAGGCAGTTCGGTCCGCAGATCCGGGCGGCGCTGGCGCCTCAGGCGACATCGGAGAAGCTGGAAATCGGCGTCACGGCGATGGCGCGAGAGCTCCGCCACCTTGATCGTTTGGCCGAGCGGCACGGCTTCGCCGTTGCAGTCTACGTGCTCTATCCAATGCAGGATCTACTTCGGGGCTCGCACCTCGCCGCCCTAGAAGCGATTCGCAGGGCGGCCGGAGACCTGCGCTTAATTGACACGGCGCCCGCGCTCCTCGATGACCCGCGCCGCTACTACTTCCGATACGATGGACACTTCAACGCGGCGGGCGCGGAGCGGGTGGCGGCGCTCCTGGCGGCCGAGGCCGGGCGCTGAGCTACGCTGCGGTGCGCGCGGCCATTTCGTTGTACAGGGCGACGTACTGGCCTGCGACGCCGCGCAAGTCGTAGTGCTCCGACACACGGCGCCGTGCACGCGCACCGAGGGACCGGCGCGCCTCCTGGCCCATGCCCAGCAACTCGGCCCAGGCGCCCGCCAAAGCGGAAGGAGTCGCCGGCGGCGCAACGCGGCCCGTGTCTCCAATGATTCTGGCTGCATCGCCTACGTCAGTAGACGCGACCGGCACGGCGCAAGCCATGGCCTCGCCGACGATGTTGGGAAAGCCTTCGCCGAGCGACGAGCAGGTCGCAATGTCGAGGGCCGCGGTCAGCCGGGGCACGTCCTTTCGCTCCCCGAGCATGTGCACTTGAGGCCCGAGGCCAAGCTCCCGCAGTAGCGAGGCGAGCGCCGCGTTGGACTTGTCCACGCCATGTCCGGCAAGCAAAAAATGGGTTTGCGGATACGAGCCACCCAAGGCAGCGGCGGCGCGCAGGAACGTGGCATGGTCCTTCACGGGGTCATACCGCGCAATGAGGCCAATCAGCACGGTGTCGGTGGCGAGGCCGAGCTCTTCGCGCACGCTAGCGTAAGCGCCTCGATCCGGCGCAAAACGCTCGAGATCGAAGCCGTTGGGAATCAAGGCCCATCGTTTCGGCCGATAGCCGATACCCTCATGAAGGGCGAGCCCGGCGTGCGAATTGGTAACCACCGCATCGGGGATACCGGACAGCCTGGCCAACAGGCGCAGGGTGAGACCGGTAAGGCCGCGCTCGTATCGTTCATCCATGGTCGAGCACCGGATGTTCCACGCGATCGACGGCACGCCGGCGAGCTTGCCCACCAGCAATCCGAGCAGATCGGCGTGGTACAGCCAGGTCTGCAGAACATGCGGGCGCTCGATCCGCAGCATTCGCAGCAACCGGACAGCCGCCAGCGGATCGGGAATGCCGCGACTCATGTTCAGGCTATGCACCGGTATGCCGAGGGCGCGGATCATTTCGGCGACAGGTCCGCCGCAGGTTAGCGAGACCACGGCGCTATCGATGCCTTGGCCCTGGATGCCGCGCAAAACCTTGTGCAGCATCAGCTCGGTTCCCCCGGTGGCGAGGCCGGAGATCAGGTGGGTGACGCGGATCACGTTTGGGGCCATTCGCAGCGGGCGCGGACGAGTTCGACCCGCCTGGGGCAACGCGCCACGCCGGTCAGCCCGAAGTCTGGCGCGCCTGGCGCGTCACACTGCCCAGGTTCTGCGCGTAGCGCTCGCGCCACGCCTCGAACATCAGGATGCCCCACAACGGTTCCTGCAGCGCGTTGCGGCCGGCGAGGAAGGCCTCCCAGGTTTCGCGGATTGGGGAGGGGTCGAAGTAGCCGCGCAGACGATCGGCTCCGAGCAGCGAGTCTGCCCATTCGCGTAGCGGCCCGCGCAGCCAGCGTCCGATCGGTATGCTGAAACCCATCTTCGGCCGCTCCAGCAGCGTGCGCGGCACGTAGCGGTGCAGGATGCGACGCAATAGCCACTTATCCACGCCGTCGCGCACCTTCATGTGTCGCGGCAGCCGCCAAGAAAACTCCACCAAGCGATGATCGAGCAACGGCTCGCGCGCTTCGAGGCTCACCGCCATCGAAGCGCGATCGACCTTGGTCATGATGTCGTCCGGGAGGTAGGTGAGGGCATCGAGAAGTTGCATGCGGCTCAGGAAGTCCGGCATGTCGCTCGCCAATGTTGCATCGAACGCGAGGCCCCTTTTTTCGCGGCCGCCAGGTACGATCCGCTGGGGGTACGGCCACTGGGTATGCTGCCGCCGATAGATGCCGTCCGCGTCGGCCTCGCGTAGAAAGGCGGCGAGCTTCATAGCGCGTTCGCCCACTCGCTGCGGACGGCGCTTCGGCGGGACCGCCCGCGCGATGGTCTCCCATCCACGAGCCGTCGGCGCCTCGATCACAGCAGCAAGCAGCCCGCGCACCACGGGCGGCATGCCATGAAATCGGCGCCGCGTCATCTCCGCCCAATGGTAGCGCGTGTATCCGGCGAACAGCTCGTCGCCACCGTCGCCAGACAGGGCCACCGTCACGTGCTGCCGAGTCATCTGCGAAACGAGCAACATGTTCACCTGCGAAGAGTCGGCGAAGGGCTCGTCGTAGTACTCCGGCAGGCGCGGAATCGCCGCAAGAGCTTGCTCTGGTCCCACGTACAGTTCGGTGTGCTCGGTGCCGATATGACGCGCGACATTGGCTGCGTGGGTCGCTTCGTCGAACTCTGGGTCGTGGAAGCCGATGGTGTACGTGCGCACGCGCCGCTGACTTTGCGCCTGCATCAGCGCGACCACCAACGACGAATCGGTGCCTCCCGACAGGAAAGCGCCGAGCGGCACGTCCGCGATCATGCGCTGGCGAACGGAGTCGCGCAGAAGCGACTCGAGTTGTTGCTCGGCCTCGGCATCCGGCAGGTCAATCGGATGACGGGCTGCGTCGGCTGCGATCGCGCGTAGGTCCCAATAGCGGCGAATCTCCGGTGCGCCGCCGGCGCGCAGTGTCAAGAGACAACCCGGCGCCAGCTTGGCAACGCCACTAAAGATGCTCCAGGGTGATGGCACGTAGTTCCAGCGCACATAGGCAGCGAGCGCGTCGCGGTCGATCTCCGGCTGCCACCCTGGACAGGCAAGCAGCGCCTTGAGCTCCGAGCCGAACAGGAACAGCGAGCCGAACGCCGCCCAGTACAACGGCTTCACGCCAATGCGGTCGCGCACCAGCGTGAGTTCGCGCTTTTCGCGATCCCAGAGTGCGAACGCGAACATGCCGACGAACTTGCACACGGCTGCTTCGATGCCCCAGGACTCGCAAGCAGCCAGCAGTACCTCGGTGTCGCTGCCACCCCTGAAGCGGGCTCCGCGTTGCTCAAGCTCTTTGCGCAGGTCGCCGAAGTTGTAGATTTCTCCGTTGAACGTGACGACGAAGCGTCCGGACTGGGAATGCATCGGCTGGGCGCCGAGTGGAGACAAGTCGAGAATTGAGAGTCGGCGATGTCCAAACGCGACGCCAGCGGGCGCATCCGTCCACAGGCCGTCGCCGTCGGGGCCACGGTGCCGCAGGACCGCGGTCATCGCAGCAGCTGAAGCCGCCAGCGACTCGGCCGAGGCGCGTGGATCTAGGACACCTGCAATGCCGCACATGCCCCGGACAGTCCGCGGTCAACTCCGGTTGCGGAAGAAGCGCACGGTCTCCGCCAGTCCGTCCTCAAGGGAAACCTTTGGCGTCCAATCGCGAAGGACCCGCTTCGCTAGCGTGATGTCGGGCTTGCGCTGCGGCGGATCGTCCGGCGGAAGGGGCATGTGAACGACCTTCGAGCGCGATCCCGTAAGGCGCAACACCAATTTGGCCAGTTCGAGCATGGTCACCTCGACCGGGTTGCCGAGGTTCACCGGGCCTGTGACGCCCGGCTCCGCGTCCATCAAGCGAACGAACGCCTCGACCATGTCGTCGACGTAACAGAATGAGCGGGTCTGGGTTCCATCCCCGTAGATCGTCAGCGGGTTGCCTGCCAGGGCCTGGACGATGAGGTTCGAAACGACACGTCCGTCGTTGGGATGCATGCGCGGCCCATACGTATTGAAGATCCGGGCCACCTTGATCTGCAGGCCGAACTGGCGGTGGTAGTCGAAGAAGAGCGTCTCGGCGCAGCGCTTGCCCTCGTCGTAGCAGGCGCGGGGCCCGATGGGATTGACGTTGCCGTTGTAGCTTTCGGTCTGCGGGTGGACCAGCGGCGAGCCGTAGACCTCGCTGGTCGAGGCCTGAAAGATGGGCACTCGCAACCGCTTGGCGAGGCCAAGCATGTTGATTGAGCCATGGACGCTGGTCTTTGTCGTCTGGACCGGATCGCGCTGGTAATGGACCGGCGACGCGGGGCAGGCGAGGTTGTAGATGCCGTCCACCTCGACATAGAGCGGAAAGGTGATGTCGTGCCGAATGAGCTCGAAGTGCACGCTGCCGATCAGCTTGGTGATGTTGTCCTTGCTGCTCGTATAGAAGTTGTCGACGCAGAGGACGTCATAGCCGTCCGCGATGAGGCGCTCGCAGAGGTGACTGCCGATGAAACCGGCACCGCCGGTAACCAGGTACTGCTTTCTAAGCCGCATCGACATCGCGGGACTCATTGGGGCGGGACGTCGAGGCCCAGCACGTCATTCCACCTTGCAAGGACGGAAGAAACGGAACGGTCGCCGATTGCGGCAGCGGCGGCGGCCCCCATGCGCGCGCGCAATTCGGAATTCGCGGCAAGCTCGCACATAGCCTCCGCCAAGGCAACCGGGTCGTTGGTCTTCGTCACCCTCCCGCTGCCGGGCTGGCTGACGAGATCGGTCGCCTCGGACAAAGCATCCGTCACGACTACAGGCATGCCCGCCGCCATCGCTTCCAGTAGCGCGTTCGGCATTCCCTCATGACGCGAGGACAGCACGAAGATGCCAGCCTCGCGATAGTACGTGTCCGGCTCCGCTACCAGGCCAGTCCAGGTCACCAGATCGCCCACACCTAACGTTGTGGCGAGATCCCGCAAGCTTGCGCTCTCCTCGCCGTCGCCCACGATCGTCAGTCGCCAGCCGGGACACCGCGCCCGTGTCTTGGCGAAGGCCTGGAGCAGGATGTCGAAGGATTTCTGGTGCGACAAACGCCCAACCGCCAGAAAGACTGGGCGGCGCAGCGCTGGGTCGGTGGGAGCGCGCGGCGTGACGCTATTTGGAATGAGCACCAGCCGCGCCGCGGGTACATGTGCGTGCAGCGCATCCATTGCGCCCACGCTGTTTGCAGTGACGACGTCCGCCCAGCGGTAGCACCGGCGCCGCAATAGTTCCCACACTCGACCGATGCGCTGGCGCGCGGGGTCGTTGCGCTCCGAAACGACGACGCGCAGGGGCAGGCCCCTCGTCGCCAGCAGCGTGAGGATATTGGTGCCCGCTATGAACGATAAAGCGCGGGGGGCGTCTGCTTGGCGGATGGCGCGCCGCAGGTGGCGTACACGGCGCACCGTGTTGACGAGCGCAGCGGCCGTCGAGTTACTGGGCTGCTGCATGCCGAGCGCGACGCGGGAAAAGGGGTGCGCCGTGAAGAAGTCCGAGTCTGTGGCGGACAGAGTAATCAGGCAGACGTGAATGCCGCGCCGCGACCATTCGTCCAGAAGCTGGCAAGCAACACGTTGTGCGCCGCCCAGGCGGAGGTCTGGCAGAACGAAGGCGAGATCATGGGCGGAATGCGCCCGGCGCGGCTCGCCGTTCACCGCCCTGCCGGCGCCACTGTCGTTCACTGCGTCGCTTACGCTTCCGGCTTCTCGAACAGCCACCACGTGGTGCTGTCCATTGCAGCAGCACGCCGCCAGAGAAAGCCATAGCCGCGAAGCTTCAGCTGGGGAAACTCGTCCATCCAGAAGCCGCCGAAATCCCGCTTGAACAGAAGGTCTCCATGGCCTCGATACTCGATCGTCTCGGGCTTGGCCGCGAAATACTCGTTGGTCAGGATGTACCGGCGGGCTACGCGGTAGATTTCCTGGCAGGCCGCCTTGAGGTCATTTGGCGGGACGTGAATGAGCACCGTGGACGTGAACACGAGGTCGACTGCGCGGTCGCCAAGGGGAATGGCCTGCGCCGAACCATCGAAGGTGCGGCCGGGCTCCGTCACGTGGTCGGTAAGGAGCCTCTGGCGAGCGGTGGCGTTGGGCTCGAGGGCATAGAGGTCAGTGTCGACGATCTCCTTCAATGCCCGCAGGTTGAGGCCGACGTTCGCGCCGACCTCCAGGATCGATCGCGGCATCGCCCCGGCAAGGGGTCGCAGCATGTCTGCGAATGCGAGCGCCTTGCCGGCGACTTTCTCGCGAGTCACCTCGTTACGGCCGATGTACTCGTTGCCGAATGCGCCGGTCCACGCGGACAGCTGTTTGTTCATGTTCCGTCCTATCCGGCCGTCCCAAATGGGAGCCTTCAATGCCGCCACCGCCAGCCGCGATCAAGGGAAATCGCCCGCAAAGCAATGGCCAGGCACGAGTTGCCCGTAGCCGCGGGCGCGACGGTGCGCTACAAGCAAGGCGTCGGGCCGTTCGCGGTTCACCCGCAGTGCGGCAGCGTGGGCGCAAGTCGACCCAGGGCGCGCGCCACTTCCCCTGAGCCTCACCAATTTTGACGCCGCCGGTTTGCGCGGTCACCTCGCCGACCTGGGCGTCGGCCGTGGCATGCACTTAGCCGTGCATTCGCGGCTTCTTACCTTCGGCCGTGTTGCGGGCGGCGTGGCGACCGTCTTCGACGTGCTGAAGGATGCGGTCGGCGAGAGCGGAACCCTGGTTTTTCCCACTTACACGACACGCCTTGGTCCGGACGAAGCGTTCGACCCGATGACCACGCCGTCACAAATGATGGGTGCGCTGCCCGAGTACGCGCGGCGACAACCCGGTGTGGGGCGTAGCAGCTGCCCGATGCACAGCCACGCGGCGGTGGGTGCGAGGGCGCGCGTGGTCCTTGAGGCAGACGAGACTGTGTCGCTGGGCGCCGGTTCGTCGTTCGAGGCAATGTCCGGGGCCGGGTTTCAGGTGCTGCTGCTGGGTTGCTCATTTCAGGAGGGCGCCACCTTTGTCCATCATGTCGAAGCGCTGGTTGGCGTGCCCTATCGCAGGTGGCTCGCGTTGCCGCGCAAGGTACGTGGTGGTGACGGTACGGTCCGCGACCTGACCTTGCGCTACTACGGCCGCAACGATGATGCGCCGGCCAATGACTTCACGCCGGTCGAGCGGCGTGCGGAGGCGGAGGGAGGGGCACGGCGCGTGGCAGTCAACGCCCGATCCTCCTTCCTGTTCGCGTGTACCTCCGTCGAACGTCTGGTGCGATCGATGCTGGCAATTGACTCCTTTGCGTTGACCGAACGGGCACAGTGAATTTTGCTGATCCAGTCGAATTGCTGGCGCGCCGAGCGCAAGCATCGCCTGACCACATCGCAATCGAGGAACCTGGCCGGTCCACCTCATACGAGGAGGTGGTCGTACTCGCGGCACGCTTCGCCGCGGCGTTTCGCGCGCGCGCGGGTGGCCAGGCTCCGCGCGTGCTCATCAACCTGCCACAGTGCGCCGAAGCCTACGCGGCCATGTTCGGCGCGCTCATGGCAGGGGGCATCTACGCGCCCAACAACCTTTCTGCCCCGGCCATCAGGCAACGCGGAGTGCACGAGGCGTTCGAGCCCGACGCGGTCGTTGCGGCAGAGGGCACGTTGGATGTCCTCGGTATCGGTCCCACGGATCGTCGGTGGGTGAGTCTCTCCGACCTGCCGGCGCCGCTGCCCCGGCGGGTGTGGGCCGCGGACGATCTCGCGTACGTGATGTTCACGTCCGGCTCCACTGGCGCGCCAAAAGGCGTGATGGTTGCGCGAGAGGGCCTAGCGCATTTCATCGACTGGGCCCTCTTGGCGATGGACGTGCGCCGTACGGATCGGTGGTCGCAGCACCCCAATCTCGGTTTCGACCTGAGCGTCCTGGACATCTATGGCGCGCTCTGCGGTGGTGCCACCCTCGTGCCCTTGTCGCGGCAGGGCGACCGCCTGACGCCGGCGGCGGCCATACGGCGCCACAAATTGACGATTTGGAACTCCGTTCCCAGCGTCGTCGACCTGATGCTGCGAGCGCGCCAGGTGACGGCTCAGAATCTGGAGACACTGCGCCTGCTCACCTTCTGCGGAGAGCCGCTGCTGCCGGCCCACCTCGAGGCCATCTTCGCGGCGCGACCCGACGTCGTGGTGCACAACACCTATGGCCCGACCGAAGCGACCGTGTCGTGCACGTTGGTGCGACTCACCGAGGCCAACTATCGCGACGCCTGCCGCGCCAGTGTTGCCCTGGGTGATCCCATTCCCGGTATGGATGTCTGGCTTGCGGGGGGCGAGTCGGACAACGAAGGCGAAGTAATGATCTGCGGGCCGCAAGTCGCGCGCGGCTATTGGCGCGATCCACAACGCACTGCGGCTGCGTTCGGCGAAGCTCAGCGGGCTGGCAGGATCATGCCGACGTATCGCACAGGCGACCGCGCCGCGCGCAACGGGCGTCACCTCTTCTTTCTGGAGCGCGTCGACCGTCAGGTGAAGATCCTCGGCCATCGCGTCGAACTGGGCGAGATCGACGCGGCCCTGCGCGCTTGCGGCGCCGCTGCGTGCACCGTGCTATGGCAAGGGGAGCTGCATGCCTTCGTCGAGGGGACGCCGAGCGCGGTACTTGCCGATTTGCGTGCGGCCTTGGCGGCTCGCTTGCCCACGTACGCCATTCCGGCGCACTTCCACTCCATCGCCGCGCTGCCCCGCAACCTCAATGACAAGGCCGATGCGGGTGCGCTAATCGCACAGCTGGTGGCCGGTGCCGGCGGCGTGACTGGGGCCCAGCCGGAATACCAGGCCGGCTGATGCAGCCTTCCTATGACGGCATTCGCTCCATCGTCTTGGATGCCCTCAAGACTCATTGCCTCGATCGCGCGCTCGATGTGGGCGCGCTCGACGCGCACGTCGACCTTCTGCAGGCCGGGGTGCTCGACTCTTTCGGATTCCTTGACTTCGTCGAGGACGTGCAACAACGCACCGGCATCTCACTCGACCTTGAGCAGGTCGACGTCGGAGAACTCGCCACGATCGACAAGCTCATCCGCGGCGTACTGTGCGCCTCAGGAAAGTAGGGTGGACCGCGCTTCCATCTCCGCCCCCCAGCTCATCGTTTCGGGGACCTATCGCTCGGGCACCACTCTGGTCCAGAAGCGACTCGATGCGCACCGCTCATGCGCCGTGGTCATGCAGCCGGCCGTTCCATTCTTTCGCATGCTGCGGGAGTGTCTGCATCGCGCCGGCGCGCCGGTGAGCGACCCGACTGGGCCGATGGGTATTGCGTTCCCGAACGAGCCGACCGCGCTCTCCGGGATGTTGCGCAGACTCGTCATTGGTGGCGCGGAAGTGCATCGGGCGATCAGTGATACTGCGACCTTGGCACGCTCGCAGGCTGAGCGCGGCGACCGGGACGGGCTACAGCCCCGAATGGTCGACGCTTTGCGGACCCATCTGCGTCCTGGGACTGCGATGGAGGTGATCGAGGGGTTCTTCGCTGCGTTACGAGCGTATCGCGGTGCAGCCGCCGGGACCTGCATCGGGTTCAAGGATGTCTACATCCAAGAAATCATCGATGGGATGCTAGGCGCTGACGACCCGGATCTGCGCGTCATCCTGGTGTTGCGGGATCCTCGCGCCGTGCTTGCGTCGCGCAATTTTGGCGCCTTCAGGGGCGCGATCGACGGACCTAACCAACATCCCTTGCTGCTTGTCGCGCGTATGTGGACGTCCGCTGCGCGCTGGCAGCGTGCGCTGTTGCAGCGATATCCAGGCCGCGTCCACGCGTTGTCCTACGAGCAACTCGTCACGCAGCGCCAAGCGACGATGGACGCGCTCTGGCGCTTCATCGGCGTCAACCCTGACGATGCGGGTGGCGATGAGACGTTGCGCTGCGAAAGCGGTCGGCCGTGGACTCGCAATTCGAGCTACTCGGAGTCCGGAGATGTCACGCGCTCCGATTGGCGGGCGGTCCTGCCGCGCGAGACGATCGGGGCGCTCGAGTTCCTGTGTGGTGACGACATGATTCGCCACGGCTATGAGCCCACCATGAATCTTGACGAGCGTCGCAAAGGGTTTTCCGCGTTTGCCGAGAGCGAGGATCGGCTGGTGCCTTGGACGCGTCTTCCCGACTTCATCCTGAACGAGAGGACGCGGCAGCGCGAACTCGCAGCGCGAGTAAGCGCGAGCGCCGCATGAGCACGATATGACCCCGATGCCTCCCTCCACCATCGACGGCAAGAGCATCCTGATCACCGGAGGCACGGGGTCGTTCGGGCGTGCGATGGTGCACGCCCTGGTCACGCGGCTTAACCCCGCACGTGTGGTCATCTTCTCTCGCGACGAGCTCAAGCAGCATGAGATGCAGGTCGATCCGACGCTGCGCGACGCGCGCAATCTGCGCTACTTCATTGGCGATGTGCGTGACGCTGAACGCCTGGAGCTTGCGTTCCGCGGCGTGGACATCGTCATCCACGCGGCGGCGCTCAAGCAGGTGACGACCGCCGAGTACAATCCCTTTGAATGCATCCGTACAAACGTCCACGGCGCCGAGAATGTAGTGCGCGCCGCCATGCGCACAGGCGTGCAACGTGTGGTCGCGCTTTCGACGGACAAGGCCGCGAACCCCATTAACCTCTATGGGGCCAGCAAGCTCGCTTCGGACAAGATCTTCGTTGCAGCCAAGTGGCTGGTCGGCCGTGCCGATCATCCGCTGTTCGGAGTGGTCCGGTACGGCAACGTCGTGGGCTCGCGCGGGAGCGTCGTGCCTTTGTTCCGCAAGATGCTGCAGGAGGGCGCCACTAGCCTGCCGATCACCGATCCGCGCATGACCCGTTTCTGGATCACGCTCGATCAGGGCGTGCAGTTCGTGCTGTCATGCCTCGCGCAAATGCGGGGCGGCGAGATCTTCGTGCCGAAAATTCCGTCGATGAAGATGTCCGACCTTGCGCGCGCAATGGCGCCCGGCACCAAGACTCACATTACCGGCATACGTCCCGGCGAAAAGCTGCACGAGGTGATGATCACCGAGGAAGACGCGCGTATGACGGTAGAGCTGCCGGACCGGTACATCTTGCGCGCCAGCATGTTTGGCGAGGAGAGGCTAGGGTATCACCCCGATGAGCGCGTGGTTCCCGAAGACTTCTCCTATCGCAGCAACAACAACAAGCAGTGGCTGACAGAGGATGACTTCCGCACGATCCTCAGCGGCCTCGAGACCTACGCTCATGCCTAGGTCCGCAGAGGCGTCCGCTTTGCGGCGAAATGCCGCCGGTAGCGGGACAACAGTTGAGAGCGCCGCGTCGTTACTCGGCGACCTGTTTCCGATCTGCAGGTCCATCACCGGCGACGGCGTTCGCAGAACGTTCAAGATTCTGCGCGACTTGGTCGACTTCCACGTGCGTGAGGTTGCGAGCGGCACAGTTTGTTTCGACTGGGTTGTTCCCGATGAATGGAACGTTCGTGACGCGTTTATCGCCACGGAGGATGGCCGTCGCGTCGTAGACTTCCGAGTCAGCAACATTCACCTCGTCAGCTACAGCGAGCCGGTCGATGCGGTTTTGTCGTTCGCCGAGCTCGAGCCGCATCTGCATGTGCACCATTCGTTGCCGAAGGCGATCCCCTACCGCACTTCGTACTATCGGCGTGGGTGGGGATTTTGCCTGACGGCCGCGCAGCTTCGAAGTCTCGACCGCAGCGCGCGCTACCACGTGAGGATCGACACAACGCTTGCGCCGGGTAGTCTCAGCTACGGTGAACGCGTCTTGCAGGGAGGGTCCGGCCGCGAGTTCCTCGTCTCGACGTACTGCTGCCATCCGTCGATGGCAAACGACAATCTGTCAGGCGTCGTGATCTGGACGCTGCTCCTCAAGGAGCTCGCCAAGCGGACGTTGCGCCACTCCTATCGCTTCGTAATCGCGCCGGAGACCATCGGCGCGATCGCTTACCTATGCCGCAATGAGGCGGCGATGAAGAAGGTCGAGGGCGGCTTCGTCATCAGCACGGCGGGCGGACCGGGACCGCTTGCGTATAAGCACACCTTCGAGAGCGATGGCTATATCGATCGGGTCGCCCTGCAGGCACTTCGCGACTCGGGCCTGGCGTTCGTCGAGCACCCGTTCTCGGTGATGGGCAGCGACGAGCGCAGCTACTCGAGTCCGGCCTTTCGCATTCCTGTCGGCACGATCTGCAAGGACAAGTACTACGAGTACGCCGAGTACCATTCATCGCTCGACAACCTTGACTTCGTGAAGCCCGAGGCGCTGGTGACCAGCCTGAATGCCTACCTCTCCGCAATCGACATTCTCGAGCGCGATGCGCGTTTCGACTCGCTTGCTCCCCCCGCCGAGACGCAGCTCGGCAAGCGCGGTCTCTATGGTGGCGCCGGTGGCGCGACTCTTCCGAAACCCGTCGGCGAAGCCGGGGCCAACGACGTCGGCACCGTGCTGACGGTGCTGTTCTGGGCGGATGGGCACACTTCCTTGCTGGAAATGGCGGAGCGGACGCGGTTGCCGTTTGCCGCGTTGGCGGACGCCGCTGACCGACTCAAGGCGGCGCAACTCATTCGAGAAGCGAGGGCGTGACTCGCATCCTGGTCGCCGGCGGGTCGGGCCTGTTGGGCGCCTATCTCGTGGCAGCCGGTTCGCGGCGCGGCGATGTCTTGTCGCTGTCACGCCGCACTCGCCCTTCCGTCGACCTCGCGGACGCGGATGCAGTGCGGAAGGCGCTTGGGAACATCCGGCCGGATGTCGTGATCCATAGCGCGGGTTTCACCGACGTAGATGGGTGCCAGCGCGATCCCGGGACTGCCGATCGCGCCAATCACCAGAGCGCTCGCTCGCTGGCCGCAGCGACGCCGCCTAGCGCCAGCCTTGTCTACATCTCGACCGACCAGGTCTACCCTGACACAAGTGGGCCGCACCGGGAGGAAGACGCTGCCCCGGTCAACGTGTATGGACGCAGCAAGCATGCGGGCGAATTGGCGACGGCCGCACATCGCAACAGCTTGGTGCTGCGGACCAACCTGTTCGGGCCGTCGCGGACCCCTGGACGCGAGAGCCTGAGCGACGAGTTCGCGAGCGCCTTTGCGGCAGGTCGGCCTATGCGGCTGTTCACAGACGTGCACTTCTCGCCCCTACACCTGTCCACCCTGGCGGACATGGTGTTTGAGCTGGTCGAAAAAGGCGTGCGGGGCACGCTCAATCTCGGCAGCCGCGAAGGTATGTCGAAGCGCGACTTCGCTCATGCGTTGGCAGCTCAGGCCGGACTATCCACGGCCTCGGCGACTGATGCGACCTCCGATGCCGTTGCGGGGCGCGCGCCACGCGCGAAGGATTTGCGCTTGAACGTCGAACGAGTGGAGGGGGCGCTGGGGCGGCGCATGCCGTCTCTGCGGGAGGAGATTCAGCGGCTATGAACGAGTTCGCCATCGGTCGTCACAGCGTTGGTTTGCGTCATCCGACGTACTTTATTGCCGACATTGCCGCGAATCATGACGGCGACCTCGGTCGAGCCCAGGAGCTCATCCACCTGTCTGCGCGCGCCGGCGCCAATGCGGCCAAGTTCCAGAACTTTGCCGCCGAAACGATCGTTTCCGACTTCGGATTTCGCGCGCTGGGCCAGCAGCAGTCACACCAGGCCAAGTGGCGGCGCAGCGTGTTCGAAGTTTACAAGGCCGCTTCCATCCCCCTTGAGTGGGCGCCGGAGCTGAAACGCACCTGCGACGAAGCCGGCATCGACTACTTCACGGCGCCGTATGATTTGAGCATGATCGACTATCTGCGCCCCCACGTGTGCGCGTGGAAGGTCGGCTCCGGCGACGTCACCTGGCACGAAAACATCGCGGCAATGGCTCGCGATGGAATGCCACTGCTGCTCGCGACCGGTGCGGCGACGATGGATGAGGTAGCCGCCGCCGTCGAAGTCGTGCGCAAGTCGCATGACAAACTCGTCCTGATGCAGTGCAACACAAATTATACAGCCTCGCTCGACAACTTCCGGTACATTGCGCTCAACGTGCTGCGCGCGTACGCGCGCCGCTGGCCGCATGCCGTCCTCGGGCTCTCGGATCACACGCCTGGGCACGCCACCGTACTGGGTGCGGTCGCCCTCGGTGCACGTGCGGTGGAAAAGCATTTCACCGATGACGTCGCTCGTGAGGGTCCTGATCATGCGTTCTCGATGTCACCCGCCAGTTGGCGCGAAATGGTGGACCGCACGCGAGAGCTCGAGCTTGCCCTCGGCGACGAGGACAAGCGCATCATGGACAATGAACGCGAAACCGTGGCGCTGCAGCGGCGCGCAGTTCGCGCCAAGCGCGCCCTTGCTGCCGGAAAGGTGATCGAGGTCGACGACCTCATCCCATTGCGTCCATGCCCACAGGATGGATTGCCGCCGTACCGCCAGGGCGAGTTGCTCGGGCGACGCCTTCGCCGATCCGTACCGGCAGGGGATCGCGTCGCGCTCGCCGACGTCGAGTGATTGGTGCTCGTGGCCATCATCATTCCCGCGCACAACGAGGAGAGGACCGTCGCCGCAGTAGTGCGGGCGGTTGCGCCGCACGGCGCTGCAATCGTGGTCGATGACGGTTCGGCCGATCGCACCGCGGAGTTCGCCGAAGCGGCCGGGGCACGCGTCGTTCATCACGCACGGAACCGCGGATATGACGACGCCCTGCAGAGCGGCTTCGAAGAGGCCGCCCGCATTGGCGCGGATGCGGCGGTGACCTTCGATGCGGACGGCCAGCACGATGCCGCCATCCTCGGTCGAGTCCTAGCACCGATCGCTACTGGGCAAGCGGACCTAGTCATCGGCGTGCGCCCCAAAGCGGCGCGCATCAGCGAGCGGCTATTCAATCGCTACACGCGGGCCCGCTTCGCCGTGCCGGACATTCTTTGTGGCCTCAAGGCGTATCGAATGACGCTCTTTCACAGCCACGGGCGATTCGGGGCAGACGGATCTATCGGCACCGAGCTTGCGCTTGCCAGCCTGGCGCGTGGCGCAAGATTCCAACTCGTGGCCGTTCCGATCGCGCCCCGGGTGGGCAAGTCGCGATTCGGCTCCGCGTTGTGGGCAAACTGGCGCATCCTCAAAGCGCTACTCCGCGCGGTCCGCGGCCATACGAGCGGGCAGACTTTCCGGTGAAAGTAGTCGCGATCACGCAGGCGCGGATGACGTCGACGCGCCTTCCCGGCAAGGTGATGCTGGAGGTGGCCGGCCGGTCGCTGTTGGGGCACCACATCGATCGCGTGCGCCGCGCAGCAACGGTTGACGAGGTTGTTGTCGCAACAACCACCAATGCGTCGGATGACGTGATCGCCGCGTGGTGCGATCGCGAAGAGGTCGCCGTATTCCGTGGCTCGGAGAATGATGTCTTGAGCCGCTACGCCGGCGCGGCTCGACGCCACGACGCCGATGTGATCGTTCGCGTCACTTCGGACTGTCCTCTGATCGATCCGGGCGTGATCGACCGCACTGTGCGGGCCTTCGCAGCGGCAGCACTGGAGTGCGATTACGCGAGCAACCGCATTGTCCAAACCTATCCCCGCGGCCTCGACACAGAAGTCGTGTGGCGGTCCGTATTGAACACGACGGACCAGGAGGTGAGTGACCCTTCCGACCGCGAACATGTCACGCTGTTCGTGTGGCGCCAGCCTGAGCGCTTCCGTTTGGTCAACGTGTCCGCAGACGGCGACTACAGCAGGCACCGCTGGACCGTCGATACGCAGGATGACTACGAGCTGGTACGGCGCATTCTGGAAGAGCTGTATCCGCGCCGCCCCGACTTCACGTTCGCGGATTGCCTCGACTGCATCCGGCGGCACGCGGACTGGCCATCGATCAACGCGCACGTCCTGCAGAAGGAGATTCCGCCGCCGTCGGTGCCGCCAACGCGGTACAGGGTCCCCAGCCGTTGACTTCCGTGATCCCCAGCAAGGCCAGGAATGGCGAGGGGACGACGCTCGCGATGTTCGCGCAGCTCGCCCGGCGCTACTGGCGTACTTCGGTGGTGCTCATCCCCGCAGTCCTGGCGGTAAGCCTGCTCGAGGGCATCGGCCTGACTCTTGTGCTGCCGCTTCTCACGCTTATGCTCGATTCGGCGGCCTCCGAGCCCTCCGGCATAGAAGCCGGGGTTGACCGCATCCTGGGCTGGTTCGGCCTGTCCACAACCGTCGGCGCGGTGGTTGCGCTGATCCTCGCTACCATGGCCTTCAAGCTGTTCGGTGGCTTGGGCGTTAATTGGCTGGTTGCCGACGCTGGCGCGCGCATTGGCGCGGATATTCGCCGGCGGCTTGTCCGCGCCATGACCGCAGCCGACTGGAAGTACTTCTTGACGCTCGCCGGGGGTGACGCCGCGGCGGCAATGGGTACCGAGGTTCAGCGCGGCCAGAACGCGTTCATTGCCGGCACCAAGCTGATCGCGGCAACCATGCGTGTCCTCGTCATTCTCGGCTTAGCGCTGGCCGTTTCCTGGCAGGTGACAGTCGCAGCGGCGTTGTTTGGCGGCGCCGTCGGCATCGGTCTGCGCGGCTTGGTGCGCATGACCGGAAATGCCGGCACGCGTCAGACGGAGTTGCAGGCTTCGCTATCCGCGCGCCTTGTCGACGGCATCGCATCCATGAAGCCCATCAAGGCGATGGGCAGGGAGGCGCATCTCTCCGACGTCCTCGACCGGGACATTGCTCTCCTGGAGAAGGTGCGCCGGCGCCTCACCTTCCTCCTTACCGCGCTGCCCGCGCTCGTCGAGCCACTTACCGTCATGGCGCTCGCCCTCGGGCTGCTCGTAATGGTGGACATCGGCGGTGTGCGCATCGAGTCGCTCGCCGTTCTGGCGCTGCTGTTCTCACGGGGCGTCGCATCGATGACCTCGATTCAGACCAGCTATCAAAGCATTGTGGCGAATACGGCCGGATACTGGTTCGTCGAGATGATGACGGCGCGCGGCGAGGAGTTGCGCGAGGAGGTCGGTGGTGCCGTTCTGCCGCCGTTGGCGTCGTCCATCCGCTTCGAGGGCGTTTCGCATGGACACGGCGAGCGCCCGATCTTGACCGACGCGACCTTTGAGATGCCGGCTCACCAGCTCACTGTGGTCACAGGTGCGTCGGGCGCTGGCAAGACCACGATGATCGACCTGATCGTCGGCTTGTACCCGCCCGGTGCAGGCGAAATCCTGGTTGACGGCGCTTCGCTCGCGGCCAGCGATCGGGCAGCTTGGCGCCAGCAGATCGGCTACGTGCCGCAGGACACGATCCTCTTCAACGACACTATCTACAACAATATCGCCGTGGGCGACGCCAAGATCAGCCGTCATCAAGTGGAGTGGGCGCTGAGTGTTGCGGGCGCAGGCGAGTTCATCGCTGCCATGGACAAAGGCGTCGAGAGCTTGGTCGGCGAGCGCGGTGGCATCCTCTCGGGCGGACAGCGCCAACGCATCGCCCTCGCGCGCGCCCTGGCGCGCAACCCGACACTGCTGATTCTCGATGAGGCTACGGCCGCGCTGGATCAGGCCACTGCGGACGACCTGATCGCGCGACTACTGACCTTGCGCAGGCGAATGACGCTCCTGGCCGTTTCGCACAGCCCTGACATGGTGCGCGCCGCCGACGTGGTCCTTCATGTCGGTGGAGGCACGGTGACGCGCAGGGGGCCACAAGCCTTCGGCGTGGCCAGCGGCGTCTAGTTCCCGTGAGGGCCGCAAGGTTCCACTGCGCACGTCCCGGCCCGCTGCGATTCGGGCGCCTCCACTACGTAAGGCAGGCGCCGCCGCGCCACGACTGCAGCCAGTTTCCGTATTGTGCGGCGACTCGGTCAGGGTGAGTCGGGCGATGGGCACAGCATGCGCGGCGATCATCGGCTGCGGCAACATCGGCTCTCGGCATCTGCAGTCGATGGTGCGATCGGATCGCATTGCCGAGATCTGGGTGGTGGAGCCGAACCAGAAGGCGCGCGCACTGGCTCTTTCGCGTGCGAAAGAGATCGGCGTCAATGGCAGGCGCGTCGAGTTTGTTGATGCAGTCGGGGGCTTGCCCAGCCGTATTGACCTTGCAGTTCTCGCGACTTCGTCGGTGGAGCGCCGGCGCACCTTCGACGACCTGGTTGCTGCGAAGGGCGTCGGGGCAATCATCTTTGAGAAGTTCCTATTTCCGTGCCTCGGAGATTACGCGGACGTGTCGCGCAGCTTGGCGAAGTTGGCGGTGCCCGGGTGGGTCAATTGCCCGCGACGCGTTTGGCCCGGATACCGGGACGTGCGCGCCAATTTTCACGGCCGTGCCAATGTGATCATGCGCGAGACCGGTTCGAGTTGGGGCCTCGCCTCAAATGCTGTGCACCTCCTGGACACCTATACCTTCGTTACCGGCCATGCGGTGACGGCGGTAAGTGCTGATGCGCTCGAGGCCGGCGGAGCCGCCAGCAAGCGGCCAGGGTATATCGAGGTGTTCGGCACGTTGCGCGCGACCGGTCCGTCGGGCAGCGTCGAGTTGACCTGCTACCGCAGCGGCGCGCTGCCGCGGCTGATTGAGTTTGTTTGCCCAGAAACCCGCGTCCTCATCGACGAGAAGGCAGGCACTGCTACGTGGACGTTGCGCGGTGGGGCGCCGGCCACACGGTCGTTCGCGACGCTGCCGGTGAGCGCGAGTCAGGTCGTGTTCGACGACATCCTGATGACGGGCACATGCGGGCTGCCCTCATTCGCCGAGTCAACGTCCGAGCACGAGCTTGTCCTGAATGCGATTGGGGGTCACACCGGTGTCAACATTCAAGCGAATGAGCCATGTCTAATCACATAGCGCCGCGCCCAGTACTTGTCGCAGGCGCCGGCAAGATGGGCCGCGAGCACGCCAAGGTCCTGTTGGCGCTGGGGTGTGACGTGACGGTGATCGATTGCAACGCCGGCAACGCCGCCGCCCTTGCCGCCGAGGGCGGCATCAAAGTGATCCACGCGGATGTCGTGGCGGAGCTGGATCGCGGGCGCGAGGTGCCGGAGGAAGCTGTCGTTTCGGTCACCGTGGCACAACATCTGCGCGTGTGCCGAGCCCTCATCGAACGAGGTTGTCGGCGCATCCTGCTGGAGAAGCCCGGCGCCCTGAATTTGGCGGAACTGCGGGCGATCGATGCCGCGGCGGCAGCTGCCGGCGCGGAAGTCCGCATCGCCTACAACCGCCGCAAGTACGCGTCCGTCCAGCGGGCACGGGCAATGATCGAGGAGGACGGCGGTCCGATCTCCGTGCGCTTCGACTTCACCGAGGTCTCGGACCGCATCGCCAAGCTGAAGAACGGGCCGGAAGAAAAGGCGAACTGGTTCTTTCTCAACAGTACGCACGTCATCGACTTGGCGTTCTTCCTCGCCGGCGAGCCACAGTCTCTCCATGCAGAGACGCTGTCGGGGACAGCGTGGCACCCTCTCGGTGCCGTCTTTGTGGGCCATGGCGTAACGGGCCGTGGCGCCGCCTTTGCCTACCACGCCGATTGGCTGGGGCCGGGGCGGTGGGGCGTCGAGGTCGTTACGAAGAATCGGCGCCTGATCCTCCAGCCCCTCGAGGAACTGTACTACCAGGACAAGAGCGGGTTTGAGATCAAGCCAGTCGCGATCGACGACGCGGTGGATCGCCGCTTCAAGGCTGGTCTGTACGACCAGATGCGGGCCTTCCTGGCCGGGGGCGACGGCGACCTCAAGACCCTGACGGAGCAAATCCAGTCCTGGCGCTGGTACGAGCGCATTGTGGTACCCCACGGGCGCGCCATGCTCTCAGAGCCGGAGCGTGTGCTGAGCGCCTGATCTTGAGCGCGGCGTTGGTCGATGGTGTTCTCGAGCTACGGTTTTCTGTTTGCGTTCCTGCCGGCGGTGCTGTCCGGGACGTACCTGATCGCTCGGCTCACCAGTCAGCGCATCTATGTTGTCCTCTTCCTTTTGGCGGCGTCGGTCTTCTTCTACGCGTACTGGGACTATCGCTACGCGTGGGTGATGCTCGGTTCCATCCTCTTCAACTACGCGGTTGGCCGTGGCATTGCGTACCGGATCCATCCCAGGGCGCTGCTCCTATTCGGCATTGCCGCGAACCTCTCTCTGCTGTTCATATTCAAGTACGCGGACTTCTTCCTCCAGAACGCTGCCGGCGTCGTGGGCATGAGCGTCGAGCCGCTCGCGCTCGTGCTGCCAATCGGCATCTCCTTTTTCACGTTTCACCAGATCGCTTACCTGGTCGAGATGTACCGGGAGCCGCCGGTTCCACATCGTTTCCCGCACTACGCGTTATTCGTCAGCTTTTTCCCGCAACTCATATCCGGGCCAATCGTCTATCCCAAGGAGATGCTGCCGCAGTTCGTCTCCGGCCGCGTAGGTCGCTTTCGTGCACCACTATTCGCGCAGGGCATTACTCTGCTTGTCATCGGGCTCGCGAAAAAGGTGCTGGTGGCCGATCACATGTCTGGAATGGCTGTGCCGGTCTTTGCTGCCGCGAGCGAGGGGCAGACCACCTTTGTCGAGGCCTGGGTCGGCACTCTCGCCTACACCTTCCAGGTGTACTTCGATTTCTCGGCATACTCGGACATGGCCATCGGGCTCGGGCTGCTGCTCGGCATTAGGCTGCCGCTCAACTTCTACTCACCCTACAAGGCGCGCGGCATCATCGACTTCTGGCGGCGCTGGCACATGACGTTGTCCCGCTTTCTACGTGACTACCTCTACATCCCGTTGGGAGGAAATCGGCGCGGCAAGGCGCGGCAGTACGTCAACTTGATTGTCGTTATGCTACTTGGCGGACTCTGGCACGGTGCCAACTGGACGTTCGTCGTCTGGGGCGCGATGCATGGTGCCGCCCTCGCGATCAACCATGCCTGGCGCAACTTGGTCGCCGCGCCCACCCGCAACCGCGTCTCCGTACTGACGACTCTTGCGACCTCGTTGTTCATCGTGGCGACCTGGGTGTTCTTCCGCGCCAACGACATGAGCTCTGCCATGGTCCTGTTGCGCGCGATGGCCGGTCTGGACGGCATAGTCATTCCCGAGTCCTATGCCGCGTACTTAGGCGGCGCCAGCGGCATCCTCGCCGGCTTCGGGGTGGGCTTTGGCGCATTACCAGCATACCGCGGCATTGCGGACGTTCTGGTGTTGCTAATTGCCGCGATTGTCTGCCTGCGCATGCCGAATTCGATCGAGATCGTCCGATATCGAGGCCCGAATGCCTTGAAGGAGGAAGGTCGGCCGCGGCGCGTGCGCGCGGTGCGCTGGGTTCCGAACGTGGCGTGGGCCGTCGCGACGTCCGTGGTGTTCGTGGCGTGCGCGCTGCGGATGTTTGAGACCGGCGAGTTCCTCTACTTCCAGTTCTGACACTCGTTCAGTCGCCTCAGGGGGAACGGCGGTGAGTCGGTATCGCAAGTACCTGCAGGTCCTCTTCGCGGTGCTCGCCGCACTGCTCTTGCCGCTCCTGCCCAACCTCGTGTTCATGCGCAACATCGGCGAGTTGACCGACGAGCAGCGCATCGCCGCCCTTCAGCAGGATCAAGGCGGACTGTATGGGACGGCGACGACGTACGATGTTCTTCGTTACAAGAAGGCATTGATGGCATTGCGAGAGCCGGAGGTCGTTGCGCTCGGCTCGTCGCGCGTGATGCAGTTCCGCCAGGAATTCTTCCGCGTCCCGTTCGCCAATCTGGGGGGCACAGTCAGCGACACGCAGCTGTTGCGCCGGCTTGCCGAGTCGATTGCGGAGACTCCTTCCGTGAAGGTGGTCATCCTCGGGTTTGACTTCTGGTGGACGAACCGAGAGCTGAATGAGCGCAAGGAACGCAATGTTGTTCTGCGTGAGGACTACCTCTCGGGCAAGATCGAGCTTGGCTTCGTGCCCTTGCGCTGGCTCGCCGACGGGCGCATCTCGTCAAATTTCTATCGCCACTCACTTGCGCAGGGGTTTCCCGCACGAATCGACGGCATTCCTGCATTTGGCGCCAACGCAGCGGCACGCGGGAATGGGTTCGCGCCCGATGGCTCCTATATGTACAACGGCGTGGTCTACGGACTGGAGAAATCGGCGGATGCCGGATTCGCCGAGATTCGAGACCGGATCGTCCGGTCCGTGGACAACTTCGGCCAGTTCGCTCACCTGGACCATGCGGCGCTTCGCGAGGCGGCCGCGGCGATCGATATCATGCAAGCCGCCGGAAAGCGTGTCGTGGTATTTGCGCCGCCGCTGGCGACCGCGATCCTTAACGAGATCGAGCGACGGCGCGATAGTTACCTCTATTTGGACGAGTTCTTGCGGGCGCTGCCGCAACTTGGGGCCGATGCGTGGCACAGCTTCCACGATCCACGACAGTTCGATTCAAGCGATTGCGAATTCGTAGATGGCATTCACGGAGGGGATGTGACCTACGCGCGCATCGTTCTGCGTATGGCGGAAGACCCCGGCTTGGCGAGGGCTGTTGATCGTGATGCGCTTGGTGAAGTGGTTCGCTCCAGCGCAGGCCGGGCGAGTGGCGGCCTGGCGGCCGCGCTGAGTACGCGCAAGCAGGTGGATTTCTTGGAGCTCGGGTGCGTCCGTGACTGATGTTTGGTCCTTGTTGACTCTTCCCAAGAAGATCTTACGCGCGACCGCTTGGGCAGGGCTGCGCGCACTGGTCCAAGCCGATGCCTATCGCGCTTTGTTGCCGATCTACGAGCGCGCGATTCGACAGATCGACAGCAATGGCCGCCTCCGGGAGCCCGCGCGCGGACGCCGCGACGGTGAACTGACGGTCCTGGCCCTCAGTGCTGAGCAGTATCGCAAGGACCCACAGGTGTTGGCCGGAGTGGCGGGCATACGGGTGTTGGTCTTGCCGCAGCGCTGGCAGACGCGACTCTTGTTGCAGTTTGTCGAGCCGGGCCATCCCTGGGTGGACTATATGAATCCGCCCCCCGGATCGGCTCTCGAGCGGCAAAAGGCGCGTTACCGGAGATTCTTGCGAGGGTTTCTCCCGCTGCTGTACGAGCGCCACGGCGTCGATTGCGTCATTGGTCCGCATGTCCACTACTATCCGGATGCCGACATCGGGGCGGTGTCGCAGACGTTGGGGCTTCCATTCGTGGTGTTGCACCGCGAAAACATGGTCCTTTCTTCCTTTCTGTGCGAAATGGTCTGGCATCGTCTGCGCCTGCTGAAGCCTTTTGAGGGCTCCCAGATCATCGTCCACAACGAGGCGATGCGCGAAGTCATGATCGGGGGCGGATTCGTAGACGAGAAGCGGGTCAGCGCCCTAGGTTGCGTGCGCATGGATGAGTTCGTACGAAGCTGCGCTCGCGCGGAGCCGCCCCGTAATGCCCGCAAGCGAATCCTATTCTTCCCATTCTACACAGGGTGGACGTTTCCGGAGCCTGTGCGACCGTTCTTTAATGCCGCGCATGCGACTCTGGTTCGCTATGCCATGTTGCGGCCTGACGTCGACGTACACATCAAGCCAAAAGCCAAATTCGAGGCCGCCTGGCGCAAGGACTTTGACCGGGCCCTTAACGAGTCGGGGCTGCGAATCGACGCACTGGCGAATCTGCGCATCGATTGCAGTGGCGATGCCCAAGAGCTGATCCTCAAGGCGGACGTTGTGAGCGGATTGCAGACCACGACGCTGCTCGAGGCGGGTCTAGCTGGCAGGCCGGTCGTCATACCGTATTTCAAGGAGATCGATGTTGAGGAGTACAACGCCCGCGTCATGTTCCGCGACTCCTTCGATTGCTTTGACGTCGCCCACGACCCCGACGAATTCATAGCCATGCTCGACCGAGCGCTTGCGCACCCGATGTTGGAACCCAACAAACGCGAAGGCGTTCGGCGCGCATTTTCGCGCTTTGTCTCCGATCTCGAGGGGCAGGCGACAAGCCGCTATGCAGCTGCGATTCGTGCAGCCGTCGCCGGTGTTGCAGGCCATCGTGGGCCGCAACAGAGCGCGCCATGATGGAACGGGACGCGTTTCGCACGATTGCCGTCGTTGGCAACCCTTGGTACCGCCACTTCTATGCGGACCTAGGTGCGCGTCTAAAAGAACGCTTCGGCAGCACAGTTCGACTTTATGTGGCGACGGAAGCGGCCAAGGACCTTTTCACCCAAGTCCCAGGCGGATCTGTGTATGACAGTGTCGAGGTCTGCCCAAGCTTCGCCGCGAATTCACCTGCGACCGTGCACGACCGGGACGCAACCATCAACCAGGCGCTCGGCTTCGAGCGCCGCTACGGCCGCACCTACAATTGGATGATGGTTCCCGACCGGCAGTACGGTCGTGGCTATTCCCTGGGCGGCTTCCATCACCCGCGTTCGGTGCAGTCCGAGACGTCGGACTACTACTCGGCGGTCGCCACCTACAATCGCGCCTTCGCGTACTGGGACGAGGTATTCCGCACCGCAAGGCCGACGATGCTATTCGAGGGCAACGGACTGCAGACCGTTGTTGCTAAAGGAAACGGCGCATTCGCTCGCAACCTGCATCCTTCCCGGCACAAGAACTTCTATTACTGGACGACCGATGAGTACGGGGACTCCGTCCAGATCGAGCAGGCCTATCTCTCCGGCCAACACGTCTCGACCAGCGAAGTGCCGATCGGGCTTTCTTACCAAGGACGCATGATCATTGGTGAGCTGAACAAGCGCTTCGGACTCGCGGGAACAATCCTCGACGCAGCGCGTATCACGCGCGATTACTCGATGTGGCGCCTGACCGGATATCACAAGGGCCGGCAGTACTACTATCGCGATCACCTGGGCGTCATTTGGCGGCGCTGGCGCGACCATCGCCGTCTGACCGGCGGCAAAAGCATGTCCCTGAAGGATCTGGAAGGAAAGCGATTCGTCTTCTACCCGCTGCACGTCGAGCCGGAGATTCTGTTTCAAGGGCGTGCCCCTGAGTATCCGTACCAGTTAACCTCGATCGTGTCGGTTTCGCGCGATCTGCCCGCAGGCGTCTTCCTCGCGGTGAAGGAACACCTGCCGGCCATTGGGCGCCGCCCCGACAACTTCTATGATCAGATCAGCGCCCTCAAGAACGTGATCCTGGTGGATCCTTATGAACCAGGCATAGAGGTGGTGCGCCGTGCGGCAGCGGTCATCACCATCAGCGGTACGGTCGGCATCGAGGCCGCCACCATGGGCAAGCCGGTCATCACATTCGGCAGGCACAACATATTCAACGCCCTGCCGACGGTGCGGCTCGTGCAGCGCGAGGAAGACCTACGCGCGGCGATCGAGTGGGCCCTCGGACCGGGTCACAAAGCTGAAGGCGAACGCATCGGCCGGAGCTTCATGGCGTCGCTCCTCGCCGTGAGCTTCGACATGAAGGCGTTCACGTTCCGCGCCATCACCGGCTACGAGCCCTCTTCCGTGACCGACGCATGCGAGCAGCTGGTGCAGTCGGTCACTGTCGAGCGCGCGGCCGTTTCACGCCGTGTATCGCAGGTGGTGGTGGGAACCGCGTAATGGCCTTCCTCTCGGACGACCTTGTCAGCCTGCGTGGCATGCGCCGCGAGGACCTTACGCTCTACCGAGGCTGGATCGACAACGCCGACGTAACCCGCTTCATGGAGATGGGCTGGAAGCCGTTCAGCGACTTCGACCTCGAGAAGACTTATGTCGAGGCCACGCAAGCGCTCGACGCGGTGGTTATGGTGATCGAGGAGCGCGAGTCCGGCAAGGCGATCGGCACCACCGGCTTGTATCTGATCAATTGGCCCGGTCGGCGTGCCCAGTTCCGCATCCTGATCGGCGAACCGACGCTCTTCGGCAAGGGCTATGGAACGGCGGCAACGCGCCTGACTGTGCGGTACGGCTTCGATCGCCTTAACCTCGAGACGATCTACCTCGGCGCAAACACCGAGAACAAAGGTGCGGTGCGTGCCTATGAGAAGGCGGGCTTCAGCGTTGACGGCGTTCAGCCCCATTTCGTCTACAACAACGGGCGCTACTACGACTCGGTGATGATGAGCATCACCCGCGATCGCTACCTCGCGGCAGTGAGCGGCCCGTAGCGGTCCTGCGGCGCAAGGTTGGCCATTCGTACGATCGTCGTCGGCCTCGGGCGGGCCGGGGCGCTGGCGCCGGCGGCGCTGGCGCGGCACGGCGCGCCGATCGTGCGCAATCACGTCGAAGCCCTGCTGCGGCTGCCGGGCTTCGAGTTGGTTGGCGTGGTCGACAACGATTCCGGCAGCTATCGCAAGGCGACGCGGCGACATCCGACGCTGCGAAAAGTCCCGTTCCGGACTTCGCTCGGCGAGATTCCTCGCGGCGCCGCCGACGTTGTCGTGATTGCCACGCCGACCAGCCAGCGAGAAGCCGTGTTCCGATCTGCGCTGGCACTGAAGCCCCGCATGATCCTGGTCGAGAAGCCCCTGGCCGCCGATGCGCGCGCCGGCCGGCGCCTGCTGCGTGCCGCGCGCAAGGCAGGTGTCGATGTGCGGGTACACTTCAATCGCCGTTTTGACGGGGCGATTCAGTGGTTTCTGCGGCCCATGCCAAAGCCGCCGACGCTGGTCGTCGGTCGCTACAGCAAGGGCCTGTTCAACTACGCCAGCCATCTTGTCGACCTGCTGATGGCCTGGTATGGCCCGCCGAGGGAGGTACGGGCTCTGGAGGGGCGCCCCGCGGGCAGCGATCCCACCCTCAGTTTCGCATGCGTATTTGCCGGCGGCCTGCAGGCTTACGTGCTGGGGGTACGCGGCGTCAAATTCGATCAGTTCGAGGTCGAGCTCGACTTCGCCAACCGACGCCTGGCGATGACTAACAACGGCGTCGAGAAGCGCTCGTATGTGGGCCGTCGCAATCTGTACTACCCGGGGTACACGCATCTCGTGGAGGAGCAGGGACGCGGCGACGCGACACCTACCGGTGGCTATCTCGAGTTCTATGAGGCCCTTGGCAAAGCCTGGGGCCGGGGCAGGGTGCTGCCGGGCTGCACCGGCGACGAGGGCCAGCTCAACCTTCGTGTCCTCGACGCCGTCTTGCGCTCCGCGCGGAAGGGCGGGCGTGCAATCGCAATGAGAGGAAGCGCGGTATGAAGGCGCCAACCATCGCGGTCAGTGACGACAAGCCGGCACTGCTGGGCGGAAAGCCGGTCAATCCCTCGCCGCTGCCGCGCTACAACATGATCGGCGCCGAGGAAAAGAAGGCGGTCCTCGAAGTGCTCGATGGCGGCGAGCTGTCCGGATTCGCGGCTCAGCCCAATGCGGATCACCTGGGCGGCAAGTTCATCCTCGCGTTCGAGGCGGACGTTTGCGCGAAGTTCGGCGTAAAGCACGCTATTGCGGTGAACTCGGCAACCACCGGGCTCCACGCGGCAGCGATGGCAATGGATCTCGGTCCGGGCGACGAGGTCGTCGTGCCGCCGTACACGATGGCGGCGAGTGCGACTGCCATCCTGTACACGGGCGCGGTCCCAGTCTTTGCGGACATCGACGATCAGATCTTTTGCCTTGATCCGCGCTCGGTCGAGGCCCGCATCACACCGCGCACAAAAGGCATCATGGCTGTCAACCTGTATGGCCATCCGGCGCCTCTGTTCGAGCTCAAGCGTATCGCCGAGCGGCACCGCTTGTTCCTTGTCGAGGACAACGCCCAGTCGCCACTGGCAACGCTCGGCGGTCGCTACGCTGGCACAATCGGCGACGCCGGCGTGCTCAGCCTCAACCGCCACAAGACCATGCAGTGCGGCGAGGGCGGGGTCGTCATCACCAACGACGACCGCATCGCCCGGAAGGCGCGCCTCGTGCGGAACCACGGCGAGGTGCTGGTGCGCGCGCTTGGCATTGACGACATCGTCAATGCCGTCGGCATGAACTACCGCATGACCAACATGGAAGCTGCGGTGGCGCGGGTGCAGTTCAACAAGCTCGAGTCGCTCAACGCGCCGCGTGTCCGCTTGGCGGACCGATTGCGGCAGGGCCTGCAGGCATTGCCGGTCATCACGCCACCCGTCGTGAAGCCCGACGCCACTCACGTCTACTACTTCTTCGTCATGAAGTTCGACGAGAAGGCAGCCGGCATCTCGCGCGATCTGTTCGCCAAGGCTGTGCGCGCCGAGGGTTTCCCGCTGATCGCCGGTTACGTGCGGCCGCTCTACCTAGAGCCGCTCTACCAGCGCCGCATTGCCTTTGGCAAGAACGGCTTCCCATTCAGTGCGCACCCCGGGCCCCTCGACTACAGCCCAGGTATTTGCCCGGTCGTCGAGCGGTTGCAGGATCACGATCTGATTTGGACCGGCGCGATCTACCCGCCGCTCACCGACGCCGACGCCGACCGCTTCGTCGCCGCGATGGACAAGGTGCTCCGGCATCGCGACGCGCTTGTGCGAGCCAATGCCGGCTTGGCGGGATGAGCGGTGGGTTCCTTTTCGTCATCGGGCAGCCGGGTGCCGCCTCCTACTTCCTGCCGCTTTGGCGCGCCTGGCTCGCGCAGCCGCCGGCGTGGCCGTGGCACATCTTCGCCGACCCAAGCGTTGCGAGCGCACTCGCCGCGAATGGTATTGGCGGCGAGTGTGTCACGAGCGACGGCACTGATGCGGAAGGCATCACCGCATTGGTCGCGCGGCTCCGACCCAGTGCCCTCGTTACATCGACGTCATTTCGGTTCGTTGAAGGCATCGCGTTGCAGATCGCCAGCGAACGGCGCACTCGGTGCGTTCAGCTGATCGACTCGCATTACGACTACGCGCTGCGCTTGCGGGCGACCAATGGAGGTGGCGCCGCCCCCCCGCACCTGATCTTGGTGCTCGACCGCGTCGCGGAGCTGGAGGCGGTCGGTGAGGGGCTGCCTGCGGAGCGCCTGCGGGTGGCGGGCAATCCCGCTTGGGAACACGTCCCCGCGGCGCCGCCTGGGGATCCGAAGCGCGCGGCATTCGTCAGCCAGCCGGTGCAGTTCGACTACGGGGATCGCCTCGGCTACTCCGAGCGAACGGCTCTGGCGCTCGTCGCCCGGGCGATGGAGCGTCCCGATTGCATGTTCGACGAGCTGCGCCTGGCTGCGCATCCGCGCGAGCAGTGGCAGGAACAGGACCTTCCGCGCGGTTGCACGATCGGTCCGTCGGGCGACGCGGCGGTGGCGGAAGCGAGCACCGTCTTCGGCATGTTCTCCTCGCTACTGGTGCAGTCGTTCCTGGCAGGGCGCCGCACCATCTATGTGCTGCCAGAGACAGCTACCGCGGACCTTTGCGGTCTCGGCCGGCACGGTTACCTGCCGCGCGCTTCCACTTCGGCCGAGGTCAGCGCGGCAACCGCGGCTCCAATCGACGCGACCAAGGTCAGCGAAGTTCGCTCCTGGTATGCCGACAGCCGCAGGCGCGTCGAAGACGTGCTGCTGTCGGTTCTCTGACATGCCAGTCTGGGGTCTGATCCAGGCGCGCATGGGATCGAGTCGCCTGCCGGGCAAGGTGATGATGCCGCTGGCGGGCCATCCCCTGGTCTGGCATATCGCCAAGCGCCTGCACACGATGCCCGGTTTGGCCGGCATCGTGCTCGCAACCACGACTGACCCGCGCAACGATCCCATGGTCGAGTTCATGAAGGGGGAGGGCGCAACGGTGACGCGCAGTCCCTATGAGGACGATATCGCCGACCGGCTGTGCCGCGCCTTGGACGCGACCGGCGCAGACACGTTCGTGAAGGTCAACGCGGACTGCCCGCTGTTCGATCCGGATCTCGCCCAGGAGCTCCTTGCCAAGTTTCAGGCCGCCAACGCGGATTTCGCGACAAACAAGCTCACGCCGAGCTATCCGCTCGGATACAGCCTCGAGATAATCGGAGCGCGCGCCATTCGCTGGTGCGACGAGCATCTCACCGAGGGGTCCGACCGGGAGATGATGATCAAGTGGATCATGGACCACGCTGGCGATTTCACTGTTGCGGCGATGCAGTCCCCGGTCGACTTGTCTTCCCTCAATCTTACAGTCGATACGCCGGCCGACTATGAGCTGATGTCGCAGATATTCTCGGCGCTCTTCGTTCCCGGAACGCACTTCGGTCTTGCCAAGGTCGTTGACTACCTATCCGTCGAGAAGGTCGCAGCGGGCGTGCCATGACTCATGACTACGTCGACGTGACGTTGGTGATCACCAGCTACAATCGAGCGCCGTTCATCGACCGCGCGATCCGCTCCTGCCTGGCTCAGATCACACAGCGTCGGCGGGTCGAGGTGCTCATCGTCGATGATCACTCAACTGACGAGTCGCTGGAGATCATTGGAGAATTTCACGACGAGGTTCGCCTCCTGGTCAATCCGACCAATCGCGGCGTGGCGGGCTCGTCGAACGTTGCACTCGGCGCGGCGCGCGGCAAGTATTGGATGCGTGTCGACGCGGACGACTTCCTCAACGCCTATGCATGTGCATTCATGGCGGCGCTACTTGACGAGAATCCCGAGTACGCCTTCGTCTATTGCGACCACTTCCGAGTCGACCAGAGGGGTCGCAAGATTGACAAGGTACGGCTCAATACCGATGCCGTGTTGTTCAATCACGGTGCCGGCATTCTGTTTCGAACGGAGACGCTGCGTCAGATCGGCGGCTACGACGACGAGTTGCGCAGTTGCGAGGACTACGATCTCTTACTACGGCTCCGCCGTCACGGCGCCCGTGGCTACTATCTGCCGCTGCCTTTGTACCGTTATTACATTCATGGCAAGAACATGACTCTCGACGAGGACCGAGAGAAGTTCCGCAAGATCGTGGAGTTGAAGCATGGACTTTGACATTGGGCGGGTTCGATTTGACGGCAAGAAGACCGTGGTCATTGCCGAAGCGGGAGTGAACCACCTTGGCCGCTTCGACTACGCCGAGGAACTGATCAAGACTGCTGCACGCGCCGGAGCTGACATCGTCAAGTTTCAGACCTACAAAGCCGACAGGCTCGCCACCCGCGATGCGCCGCGGTTCTGGAACTGGGAAGGCGAGAACAAGCAGGACGGCTCGCAATACGACTCGTACTCACTGCTCGATTCGTTCGGCCCGGAACAGTATCGCCAGTTGAAGGCGCTCTGCGATCGCTACGACGTCGAGTTTCTGTCGACGCCCTTCGACGAAGAGGCAGTCGACCTGCTGGTCGAGGTCGGCTCGCGCGGCTTCAAGATCGCTTCGTGCGACGTCACCAACCTGCCTTTCCTTGATTACGTCGGCCGCACCAAGCTGCCGGTGCTCCTGTCCACCGGTGCCTCCACCATCCCCGAGATCAGGCGTGCCGTTGAGACCATGGAGAAGGCGGGAGCGCGCGGCATCTGCATCATGCACTGCACACTGTGCTACCCGACCGACCCCAAGGACTCGAACCTGTCGGCGCTGAACGACATTGCCGCGAACCTCCCTGGCTACATCCTGGGGCTCAGCGACCACACCATGGGCACGATCGTCCCCGCGGCCTCGGTGCTCTATGGCGTCAGGGTGATCGAGAAGCACTACACCTTCGACAAGCACTTGCCGCTTAGCGCCGATCACTGGCTGTCGATGGACGAGAATCAGCTCAAGCAGCTCGTCGACGACGTGCGCGTCCTTGAGCAGGCTATCGGCAACGGCAAGAAGACGCTGCTGGAGTGCGAGACGCCGGCCCACAAGTATGCACGGCGCAGCATCGTCGCGGCTCGTCCGGTCCCGGCTGGCGCCGTCCTTTCAAACGACGATCTCGCCATCAAGCGACCCGGCACAGGGCTGCCGCCGGAGTTCTTTGAGCGCCTACTGGGACGCCGAACGACTCGTGCGTTGGCTGCCGACACGTTGCTGACCCTCGAGGACGTGCAGTAGCTCAGAATGGCGCAACGCGTCGTCGCCATAGTACAGGCGCGGATGGGCTCGCAGCGCTTCCCCGGCAAGATGATGGCGTTGCTGGAGGGCCATCCGCTTATCGAGTGGGTCTTGCGCCGCTCCCTTGCTGCGCAGAAGCTGGATGAGGTGGTGTTGGCCACCACCAACAAATCTGAGGACGAGGTTCTCGCCGAACAGGCGCGCGGGCTCGATGTGCCAGTCTTTCGTGGTAGCGCCGAGAATGTTCTGGGCCGCTACAGCGAGGCCGCGCGCGAGCACCGTGCCGATATCGTCGTCCGCATCTGCGCCGACCGGCCACTAGTTGCGCCAGAGGTTGTCGATGCAGCGATCGAGGCGTACTCAGATCAGCATCCAGACATCGCCTTCAACCACATTTCGTGGGACGGCCAGAATTGGCCGCGCGGCTTTGGTGCCGAGGTGGTCTCTCGGGAGCGGTTGGATTGGCTCGACCGCAACACCACCGAGCAACGTCACCGCGAGCATGTGACGCTGTACCTGCACGAACACTCCGACCGCTTCCGGCTCCTGGCGCCGAAGTGCCCGCGCAACCTCGACCCTGGACAACCGGACGTTGCGCTCGACGTCGACCTGCCACAGCACCTCGATGAGTTGCGTACGATCTGCAAGAAGGCGACGTTTGCCATCACAGCTGCCGAGGTTATGGCGGCACGTGCTCGGCTGGCGACCGTCTCCCGCGGTGAGCCAGCGTAGGCGAGCTAGGCTCGGTGTCGGAGCTCTCTGACAATCGCTTCGAACGATGGGCTGCGTCGGCGCGCCGCCACAAGTGGCGCACGGCGCTGGCCGTGCTCGCGTTCTTGTTCGTGTTCGAGAACGCGGCAGCATGGGCTTTTGTAGCCAAGCGTTTGATGGTCGGGCAGCCGATCACGGATCTGCTGATCCAGTACTACGTACTTACGCCGTTCAAGAAGAGCTTCCCTGGTGAGTTCGTGTTCCCGGCGGAGTGGGCGGATCTTTATGCAGGCGATCTCGACAACCCTCGCATCTCTGCCGCTTGGTGGATCGGGGACCCGCTGCTCGGCCATCGCAGCGCGCGCAATGTGGTTGTCACGGAGAACCGCTGGTCCTACCGCCGCACCAATACGCAAGGTTTCATCATCACCGAGGCGGACGCGCCGACCTACCCTAGAACTCCATCGCCTGAGACGTACCGCATCATGGTGCTGGGTGGCTCCACAGTGGAAGGGAATGGGGCGAGCGGCTCGCTGAATGCGTTGCCCGCCCAGGTATTGCGGGCACTGAAAGGGTACTTGCCGACGGCGCCCGGGACGACGCGCTTCGAGGTCATCAACGCGGGCGTCGCCGGCTACTACTCCGTCAACGAGTTGCTCTTTTATATGTCGGAGCTGCGCGACTTCCACCCAGATTTGATCATCTCGTACAACGGCTGGAACGACCTTCAAATCCAGAACCGCCTCCTCAAGAGCCACGGTCTCGAGCATCCGCGCCTCGTCAACGAGGATCACGTCGATTTCTCACGAATCATCGCCGATCACTTCAGTTGGGTTGCTACCGCCACGCGGTTTGCGGCCCTCTCTGCTACGTCGACTGCCGCTCTGCTGCGCGGCTCCGCGACGCTCGACCTGGCTTTGCGCGTCACGCGCAAATTCGTCCAGGCGGTCAATCCGCAAGCAATTCCCGACAACTACTACTTCGACCCCGAGGCGGCGCACCGGTACATCGATAACTTGCTGACGCTGAACCTGTTGGCGGCGCGCGACGGCGTGGCCCACGCCTGGTTTCTGCAGCCATTGGCGGGCGTCGGCGAGCACCCGCCCGCCCGCTTCCTCGGCTTCGACGAGCAAGCGTACCTCGATACCCGCCCTGGCTATGCCCAGCAGCGGCTCCTCTTCTACGGCGCCGTGCGGGAGCACATGGCCCGGCTGCGCGCTGAGCCGCCCGCTCAGACCTTCGCGTGCATGGCTGATGTCACCGATGTCTTTGCAGGCAATCCGGCTGCCGTGTACGCTGACGGCGGCCATCTCACCGACGAAGGCAACCGCCTCGTCGCCGCGCGGCTGATTTCCGAACTGGCCCGCTGCGGCATCATTCGGCCGCAAGCCTGATCCCCTCAGGCAGCACTCTGGCTCCGCGCTCATGCCGTTAGTCGGCGACGCCTTGCGCCTGCTGCGCGAGCAGATGTGGGCGCGGCGGGCGCACCGATTCATATTGCGCGACTGGAGTGGGCTGCCCGGCCTGGAGGCATGTGCGGACGCGCTCGCCGCTTGCCGCGGCCATCGGGCGCTCGTTCCCATCCCCACGGCATTTCCCGCGCGGCGCCGCATCCTGGTGCTGGCGCCTCATCCTGACGACGAGGTCATAGGCCCTGGCGGCACGATGTTCGGCGCCATCGACCAGGGATCTACCGTGCGTGTTCTCTACTTGACGTCGGAGTCTCGGGCCGGCGCGGCGCGCGACGTTCGCGAGCGCGAGGCGGGTGCCGCCGCCGCGTTGGCGGGATACGAAACGACCTTCCTTCGCTTGGACCGCGTCATTGCCAACCGCGAAGCGATCGCCACAGTTGCGGATGAGATTCGCGACTGGCGCCCGGAGTTGCTGTGGGTGCCCTTCTTCGCCGACGATCACCCCGAACATCAGGCTGCGAGCGAGATTCTCGTGCGCGGCTACGACTCCGGCGTCATTCCGGGTGCGATCGAGACCTGGGCATACCAGGTCTACACCGCGCTACTCGCCAACGTCGTCGTGGACATCACTTCCACGGCGGAACGCAAGGCGGACGCGATCCGACGGTTCGAGTCTCAAGCAACGTCACGCGATTGGGTGCATTTCGCTCTTGGCCTCAACGCGTACAACTCTCGGTCGATCCCGGGCCGCGCGGCGCGGTACGTCGAGACCTTCCATGCTGCGCGCCTTGAAGACTACGCCGCGCTGTGTCGCGGTTACTTCAATGCTCGTGTCCGAACGGCATGATCGCGGTGCAGTCGCGAGTGACCGTTCGAGTCGCCGAGGCGAGCGACGCGCTTCGCTGGGACTCCTTCCTCGACGAGCAAGCAGCTGGGTGGCCGTTGGCGCGGTTCCGCTGGTCCGCGTTCTTGCGCGACACCTTCGGCGCCACTCCGTACTTCCTGATGGTCGAGGATTCGTCGCATGGCATCGCCGGTGTCCTTGCCGCGTACGCCGCGGAGAGCGGCGGACAACGGATGGTGTATTCGATGAGTCGGGGTTTGGTGGCGCGGGATCCGGAAACGCAGTCACTGCTGCTCGCAGAGGCCGAACGCCTGGCGACCCGGCTTGCAGCAGGATGCATGCTGTCGCTGCGGACTCCGCCGGGGGGCAACTACGAAGTAAAAGAGAAGGCCTCCGTAGCACTAACGCTCGAACGTACAGTAGAGGACACGTGGGGGGCCTTGCGTGCAAAGACTCGTAACATGATTCGCAAGGCGGATCGTGCTGGAGTTTCCATAGAACGCGGCTTCCATAACTTGCGGGTGTTCTACGAGGTCTACGCGCGCCGAATGCTCGAAGTGGGCGTGCCGATCCAGCGAGTCGGCGTGCTTCGCCAGATCGAGGCATTTTTTGCCGATCGCGCAGAACTGATGGTCGCGCGCGTCGGAACGGAAGTCGTTGGCGGCATCCTCACTATCTTTGGCTCGCGCAGCGCCGTCTATCCGTTGCAGGCGACGGCGACCGCGCACATGGATAGCGCCGCGACTCAGCGGTTGGTGTGGGAGGCGGCAACCATCTGCATTCAGCGCGGCATTTCATCCCTGGACATGGGTGAGTCGCGTATCGGGAGCCCCGTGTATCAGTCAAAGGTCAATTTCGGTGGTGCCGCGGAGACGGTCTACGACTGTTCGGTACGCGCCCAGCCGCATGCGCGCAGGTTCTCGTCGCTGCTCGAGCGCCCGGCGTGGTTGGCGCTGCGCTCTCCGTTCCTGGCGGTGCGCAGGCCGGCGGGTTTGTGGCTCGGAACCCGACGCAGGCTCGCGTTTTGATCCGCCGGCTCGGTGTTCAGCTTCGTGGCGCGGTAGGGAGCTCGGCCAGCCGCCACAGGCCCATACACTTGCGTAGGTCCGGACCGAAGGTCTGCTCCTCGAGCAGCTGCATGGGCGGCGGGAAATGAAACGGCGCACGTTCGAGATTCAACGGCCGCCACATCCCGGTGATGATGTTGGCATTGGCGGTGCGATCCGGGAATGTCGTGGTCAGCAGGTAGGTAGACTTGCTCGCGCGAAGGTTGGCTAGTACGTGCCAGATGGCGGAGTAGGGCAGGTGCACGAAAAGGTCCCGGCAGAAGACCAAATCCGCACGCGGAAGGGTCTGCTTGGTCGCGTCGGCGTGGAGAAAACGGCGCCCGGGGCGAGCATGCAGCCGGGCATTTTCCGCTACCAACTCGCGGACGACGTCGGCGCCGGTGTACTCGATGTCGCCGAGGTCGACGTGCTGGAACCAATTGAAGTCGCCGCACGGCACATCGAGTACGGACCGGACGTTGAGTTGACGCAACAGTTCCCTGAGGCTGCCGCGCAGCATCTCCGTCGCTGCCAGGCTCGATCCTTGTCCGGATCGGGATTCTTCGCTGTTCCAGTGATTGGACCGGTAATAGCCACCGAAGATGTCGGCGCCGCCGCGCCAGATATGCGGCACATGCCGGACATACTTGCGGGCCGAGCGCAGTGTACGCGCGAGGTGGGACGCGCCCGGCACGCGTTTGCCGACGTCCCGTAGGCGCTTCAGCAAGTCGTTCATACCGTATTGCTCCGAACCGGTGCTCCAAGACCCCGCATGACCGGGCTCCCGACGGATATCGTTTCTCTCGCCGAAATGGAAGCGGACTCCGAGCCGCTCGCCGATGAATGGCCGGTGCAGGATGACGCCTTCCTGCGTTTCAGTCGTGGCGCGTATCGTGTATTTGCGGAAGCAGTCGCCACCGCCGACGGGCCGGCGCGCGACGTCTTCCTGGCCGATCTGCGGATGACAGAGGTGTTGGTACAGGCATTCCACGCAGCTGCGGTGGAGCGGGCTTGCGCACTGCAGCAGACGCAGCTCCGGATCGGGCCTCTGGCATCGGCGTTCTATCGCCCCGACTGGACTCTGATCGGCGAGCAGCATGAGCGGACCCTGTCAGCTGGGAAACGCGTGCGCTTTGCTCGTCTTCGGCAATTGCGGCGCTACCTTGCGAGTAACCGCCAAATGCCAGCCCGCGCACTCCTTGCGGCGCTGCTACGCGGCCGCGCGATTTGGGCCCTTGGGACCCCCGGTCCGCTCCTCGCCGAATGGGCTCTGCGCAATCGAGAGCCGTTTGTCGTGCCTATCCTTGGCCGCATGCGCGGCAACGCGGACCCAGCGTGGCTGCGTCAGCTGGGCACTGCGGTCGACCAAGCGGTCGACGGCGTCCGGGTTCTGGCCTCCGAGTTCACCGACGCGGAGATCGACCATGCCGCGGCGAAGAACGCATGGCGCAGGCGCCTCGCAACCCTTGCCGCCATGTATGCCGGTGCGCGGGCGTTGCGCGCGCCGCGAACGGTGCTCGTCAGCGGTGCTGGCAATCCGTTTCATCGTCTGGCTGCCCTGGCCGCACGGCGTGGCGGGGCCCGCATCGTGTCGGCGCAGCACGGCCACAATGCCGGACACGTCGATGCGGACATCATCTGCTACAACGACTACGCCATCTGCGACGTATTCGTGTGCGAAACCGCAGGCGCCGCCGAAGTCGCACGGCGCCGCTCCGAGATCATCGCTGTGCCGCCTGGACGCGCGATCGAGTTCCAGTCTTTGCCTTCATCGGCAGTGGCCCGACGCTGGCAGGCGCGTGCGGCTCTCCCACGGGGTGCCACCAAGACAGTGATGGTGATGGGTTTCGCCCACTCCGGGCGGCGCACCCATACTGACGTGGCATACCTGTCCTATCCTCGCGCGGTCCTTGAGCGCCGGATCGGAAAGCTCTTGCGCGCCGATGGTTATCGCGTGATTTACAAGGCGCATCCAGAGTTCGCGTCGGTGACGCGCGGTCCACTCGGTTCGCACTTCCACGAATTTCTGTCCGAGCCGTTCGGCAAGTCGGCGGGCCGGGCGGATGTCCTCGTCTTCACCTATCCCCTGACCACAGCGTTCGCAGAGGCGCTGCTCACCGACGCCGGCATCGTCATGCTCGACTTCGAAGGCCAGGAGTGGAGCCCGCACGAGCGAGAGTCGCTGGAGCGACGGGTAGCCATGGTTCCCGCCAAAGTGGAGCGCGGCGTCCGGCTTTCGTTTCGGCCCGAGGACCTGCGCCAGGCAATCGCCCGCGCGCCGACCCTCAAGGATCCAGACTACGTGCGGAGGTTCATGCTGCCGGACGGCGCGTGAGCGCGACGGCACGATAGACGGACGCGATGCTTTCCGCGTGCGCGGTTGCGGAGAACGTCGACCGGGCGATTTCGCGCGCCGTGGAAGCCAACTCGCGCGCCATGCTCGGCGATGCCAGCAGCTCCCACGCGGCGGCGGCAAGTGCCGGGCCGTCGTCCGGGGGCACTAGCAGACCGGTTTGGCGGTCGCGGATGATGTCGCGATGCCCGCCGGACGCTGCAGCTACGACGGGTGTGCCGACGAGCATCGCCTCGACCAACGCACGCCCGAATCCTTCGTCCACGGCGGGCGCCAGCAAGACGTCGCAAGCCGCCAGGGCCGGCTCGATCGGAAACTGAAATCCGACCAGCCGGACGGAGCGGAAACGGCGAATGGAGTTCGCGAGCGGCTCCCGGGGCTCTCCGAAGACCAGGCCAACCACTCGCCCATCTTCCTCGCGCAGCCGCTCGATGGCGTTTACGAACACCATCGGGCGTTTTTGTTCCGTCAAATTGCCGACGAAGCCAACCACTACCGCGTCGCGCGCCAGGCCGTGACGATCGAGAAGTTGTTGCCGCGCCTGCGCGCGATCCGGTGCCGGCGAATCGACATCAAACGGATTGGCGATGATCTGGGCGCGCCGCCGCGCTCGTCTTGGCAAGTCTTGCAAGGCATAGGTCGACACGCCTATCACCGCGCTGGCGAAATGCAGGAACAGGTCGGCGAAGCGCGACGGCACATAGTGGGAATGCTGGTGCCATACCAAGGGGATTCCCGCGAGGAGCGCCGGGGGGCCCCACGTCACATTCATCCGGCCGTCGTTGCAGTGAACGAGCGCCGCCCCTGTGCGCCTCAAATACCCGCGCAGCGCCGGGAGCGCGCGCGTTACGTGACCCAACAACGGCACCCGGCTCCGATCGTCACCGGCGAGGGGCGGCAGCGGAAGTACGTCGTAGGGGAAACCAGTGGCCGCCAGATGGTGGCTGACCGGACCAGCCTCATGGACGATGAACCGCGGAGTAATGCCCGCCGGCAGGCCTGCCGCCAGCATCAACGTGGCGCGGCAACTGCCGCCGAAGGTGCGCCCAAGGAAGGGGAAACATACCGTCAGCGGCGCGGGGACGTTCGCCGGGGCTAGGCGCGGGTGGGGTTGCGTGTCCATGTCCTGAGGGGATCGATGGCGATGCAAAACTCGCGCGCCTTCCTATTTCCCATGCTTCTCAATCGGCGTGCTTTGGCGGAGGAGGGTGTCGAGCTCCGGTTCTTCTCGGGCTTTGACGCGGGCCTCGCCGACTGCGATGTGCTCCTCGTCGACAGCAAGGCGCTCGATCGAGGCGCACGCACTAGCCCGGGGGAGGTTCTGGCGGAATGGCACAAGCGCGTGCCGGTCGGATACTTCGATCTGACCGACAGCGCCACCCAGGTGCGTCCGGAGCTCTTTGCCCACGTCACACTCTATTTCAAGAACCAGCTTTACCGCGACCAGGGTTTGTTGCGGCAGCGCCTCTACGGCCAGCGCTCGTACACCGACTACTACCACCGCACGGCCGGCGTTGAGGACCGGGAGCCATCCTGGTCCAGGCCTTTGGACGAGGACCAGCTAAGTCAACTGCGCGTGGCGTGGAATGCCGGACTTGCCAACTACGCACCCTACGGGCCGCGGCTGGCGGCGCTTTACGACCGCCTGCCGTGGCCGGCGCTGCTTTTCTATCCACGTTCGTTTCATGAGCCGGCGGCTGCCCGTCCCATCGACCTGACTTGCCGCATGAACGTCCACTACGCCCGCGACTCCGTGGCGTATCAGCGCCGCCGAACGGTCGAGTTGCTCCAGCGCTATGCGCGCGCCGATCGTATTTCAAAGCGGCAATATTACTTGGAGCTGCGGGCCAGCCGCGTCGCGGTATCGCCGTTCGGCTGGGGCGAAATCAACCAGAAAGACTTCGAGTGCTTCCTGTCCGGAACGGCGATCGTCAAGCCGGATATGTCCGGCATCGACACTTGGCCGGCGTGGTTCGAGGCAGGCGTCACCTACGTCGCGTGCCAGTGGGACCTGAGCGACCTGATCGCTGCGGCGGAGGATCTCCTGCAGGATGATCCGCGCCGGCGCACGATCGCGGTGGCGGCGCAGGAGCGTTACCGCGCCCATACTTCGGTCGCCGGGCAGGCCACGTTCCGTCGCCGCTTGCAGGACCTGTTGGGGGAATTGCGAGCCCGTGGGCGCTAGCCCCAGCAGCTAGTCCCGGGCCAGCACCACCGTGCGCACGCCGCCGGATGTGCATATCAGGTCGATCGCGTCGTCCGGCCGGATGTCGCGGAAGATGGCACGCGTCATGAAATCCGTCCGGATCGGCTCGCTTGCTACATAGCCGCGCTCGCGAAGGGCAAGCGTTCCGGACTCCTGGGACGATCCGACCAGTGGCACCCGATACCCCGCCGCAAACAGGCGTCGCAGCGTCTTGGCGAAGTCGTGGTTCGGTCCGTAGCGGCGCCGGTGCACCTCGAAGATGATGGACGGCGACATGCGCCGCGCCTCGATCTCGGTCATGGCTCCGTCCAAGACCTCGACCTCGTGCCCCTCGACATCCATGCGAACGAGATTGGGGGCACCGTACTTCTTCGCCAGCGCAGGCAGCGTCGTCGTCGCAACCGTGACAGTGCGCATTGCCTGAGAACGCTGTGGATCCGGGTGAAAGGTATTCAGGTTCGACTCTGGCGCGAGGTAGAAGTCGCGGTCGCCGTCCGTGTCGGAAACCGCGGCCTCCAGCACGGTGACGTCGTCGATGCGATTAAGCGCCAGGTTGCGCCGCAGCAGGTTCGCATTCGCTTGTGACGGCTCGATCGCGATGATCTTGCCGGAGCCGCGCAGCAGGCGATGCTCCATCAGGGCGTAGTAGCCGATGTTCGCGCCGATATCGAAGATGATCATGCCGGGCTTCATCAACATCTCGAGCATGACCCGGTGCTCGAGTTCGCGCCGCCCAAACAGAATCAGCGTCCGCGAGATGCCGCGGTCGCGGGTGTCCAGCCACATCTCGTAGTCGTAGATGCGCCTGCGGACAAAGCGCTGCCCAAACAGGTCGCGCGCGATTGCCGCACGACCGCTGCGGACCAGCGCCGCGACGAGCCCGCTGGGCCCCATGTGGCGCAAGATGCGCGTCGCTTGGCCGATCATGGCGCGACCTCCTCGGAAGGGTTCAGCAGATACTCACCGAACTCAAGGGTCGACGCGGAGCCGCCCGCCACGGTGGTGACGGTGTACGAGCAATCGCGAATGAACCGCTCGAGCTCCGCGACGCTTGCGCCCATTGCCGTCATATGGCGGGGGTGCACGCTCAACACGATGCGCGGACGCACGAAACCCAAGACGTTCCGCGCCCCTCGCAGCACATCCAGCTCCGCACCTTCGACGTCGATCTTGATGACGTCCGGCTGCAGGGAGCGCGAAGCGCAGAAGCCATCGACGGTGACCTGCCGGCGTTTGGTCTCTGCGAACCCCGTTCGAGTCGGCCGTGCCATACTGTTTAGGCCGCTATCGCCGCCTTCCTCAAAGAAACTCACTTCGTCGCGCTCCACTGATCCAACGAGGCAGTCTACAACTTCCACATTCGCAAATCGATTTAGCGATACATGACGTCGCAGGTAGTGCAGGTTTCCCTCCGCCGGCTCGAAGGCGAAGACTCTCCCGCCTGCCGCCAATACGCTGCTTACGGGCAAGGAGACCAAGCCGATATGCGCGCCGATGTCGAGGACGCATTTCTTGCCTCGACAGAGCTCAATGCAGGTTTCGAATCCGGAATTGTGCCCCTTGCCCCAATTCCCGTAGTCAGAAAACGCGAATCGTCCATCGAGTTGGAACGGTCCATAGCGCCCTACGCGCTTGCTTGCCGAACGTGGCCAGCCAAGGCGATGTTGCAGGGAGCGGTATGCGCGTCCGGCAACCGTCCAGCCGGAAAAATGGCTGAGCGGGCCGTGCCTTAACCGCGTTATGAGGGCCAACATGCGTCACCCGCCGCCAAAGGACCGCTCTTAGAGTAGCCGGGGACAGGTGGCAAGACCCAGACGCGTGCCCAAGACCCAGGCGCGTGTCTTAGGAAAGTCGGAGATGGCGAATCTTCTGCGAAGGATCTGGGAGTTGCCACCGCGCGATGCGATCCGCAAGGCGCTGCGGCGGGTGCGCGCCAAAAAGGGCTATGACCTCGACGACCTTCTGCGATCGTCGAAACACATGAACTCGCAGCTCTTCTACAACTTCCTCTCCCGATACGAGTCGATCTTGCATCGCAGCCACGGCTGGGACGCCCTTGTCTTTGAAGGGCAGGACGTTCTAGAGGTCGGCTGCGGACCGGTGCTGGGTTTCGGCCCCCTAGCATTGTTCCTCGGTGCCGCGTCCTACACGGGCGTTGACCCAACATTTCAGCCGGAGTGGGCGCTGCATCCGCGGCTACGCGACAAGTACTATCTAGGCATCTACAAGGATCTCTCTGGAATCTTCGGTCCGCGCATGACCTGCGAGCGCTGGCTGGAATTGCTTCACACCAACGCCCGCGTTTTCAGCGCAACGATCCTGGATGCGGATCTCGCCGGCCGATCGTTCGGCATCATGCTGTCCAACTCGACGATCGAACACGTCGAGCCCCTGGGTCCTTCCGTCGCGCGACTCCGGGAACTGGCAGCGCCTGGGGTCCGGTTCATTCACTTGGTCGATTTCGGCAACCATCGCGCGACGCGCAGCCCGTTTTCCGGCATCTACGCGGTCGAGCCTGATGCGTACCGGCAGAAGTATGGCCGGGGCATCAACTTGGCACGGCCTCCCGATGTCCTGCGAATCTTCGATGAAGCGGGGTTTTCAGCCGCGATGCAGCCGTACTACTGGTTTCGAGAGTTCTACGACGAGCCGATATTGCCGTATTGGTCCAATCGGTATTCCGATGACGACCTCTTTCTGAAGTGCGCGATCGTCTTCAGCGCGGGCCGGTAGAAAGCGCCAAGAGGCTGGGGCGCGGGCGAGCCAGGAGCGAGAGCACTGCGACGACGCCGAACGCCGCCAGGATCATCAATTCCGGCTCTACCATCAGGCGGAATCGTGGCTTGCCCAGGGCCAGCGACGTCAACCAGAAGTACACGATCATTCCCGTGCACGTGAGGAGCAGCAGCCAATCGCGGCGCACGAAGAGCATCCACAGGCCGAGGAGTCCGAGGACTCGCAGTATCAACGCGTAACCGATGGCCGTGACCTTGATGCTCCAGAAAGCAGCGGGGTTGGCGGCCGGGTTACCTTCCATACCGAAGAGCGAATGAATCTCGCCTTCGCCGCCCGAGACGAAGAAGCGGATCGTCGATTTCGCGAAGGCGATTCCGAATGTCCGCGCGTCGAACGGGAACGATAGTAAGTAGCTACGTGCATGGTCCAGACGCAGGAAATCCTGCTGAACCACGTTGAGCGCGTCCCAGTCGGGATGGGTGCGCTGCAACTCCGTCAACTGCTCCGCCTGAAACCCTTGACGCCACGGCCCGTTACCCTCGCCGGGCATCTCCGCGGTCAGGTAGCTGAGATTGAAGGCCATGTGGAGTTGCTCCGCGCTGGGCCCGGCAATCCGGGGGCCAACGCCGGCGTTGACTTGGAATGCGAGCCAGGGCGCGAGGACCGCCAACGTCACTCCGAGAGCAACGACGCCATGGCGAAGGCCTGCTCTCCACTGGGTCGCACCGCCGCCCGTCGTCGCGGCGAGCACAAAGATCAGCGGCATCGGCGGGATGAGAAACTGCCCCGTGGGCCGCACCAGTAGAGACAACGCCAATACTGCTGCGCACGCGGCCGCCAAGCCCGCCGTCCGCCTCAGACCATACCGATACAGGAGCACGAACGAAGTCGTCAGCAACAACGCGCAGAGAGTCTCGTTCGCTGGCAAATGGGCGCCAGCCAGCGCGTTCGGGTTGAAGATCACCATGGCCAACCCGACATCGCCGAGGCCCTTCGAGTGCCCGGAGAGCACCCCGCGCACCAGAAATCCCATCGCCAGCAGCATCAGGACCTGAAGCGCCACCAAGGGATAGAGATCTTGGCCCCCATTCGTGAGCAGCGCGACTGCCATGACCAATCCTGAGATCGGCGGCCACTGGCGATAGGTCCAGGGCGCGTCCGGATTTGTGGGATCGCCAAGGCGTCCGTCCTCCAGCAGGCTGCGCGCGGTTGGCGACGCATAGATATCGTGTTGACGGGCGCACGCCCCGTCGATTTGATGGCAAGAGCTATCCGCAAAAATGACAATCAGCGCATTTGCCGCGGCGAAGAACGCAAGAATCAAGACCAATGCACTCGGCGCGCGAGTTACCTTCCAAAACCCCATCCGTTGCCCCTGATCGCACTCCTTAGCTGCCGGCACCCATTGCGATGTTTGTCATTCGCTTCGCATGCGGGGCTCGCCAGGTGACCGTATCACGCTTCCATTCATGACGCGTCGGCCTCTAAGCGTCGTTCTCGACAATCCACTGGAGTCAACTGTGCGCCCGGCTGCGGACTATCGGCTTTCCGTCATCGTCCCCGTCTACAACGAACGCGAAACCCTCCCCAAGCTGATCGCAGAATTGCTGCGACAGATGCCGGATGCGCCGGAGGCTGAAATCGTCATTGTCGACGATGGTTCAACCGATGGAACTCGCGCTTGGCTTACAGCCCTCGCGGGCGGAGAACTTGACCAGGGGTCTGGGCTCCAGGTCGATAGCGAGGGCCGCGTAAAGCACCTGCCCGAGTCCCGCCGGCCCATCTCAATGAGGGTGGTCTTGCAGCCAAAGAATAGCGGCAAGGGTGCCGCGCTGCGCACGGGCTTCTCCCTTGCACGTTTTGAAGTGATCGCGATTCAGGATGCCGACCTGGAATACGATCCGGCAGACCTTAGCCGAATGTTTGCGCTGATCCAGAAGGGTGTCGCCGACGTCGTCTACGGTTCGCGCTTCTCGGGAATGCCCGCACGTTCCCTGTACATGCACCACTACTTGGCGAATTGGCTGATTTCGCGACTGATCGATGTGCTCTGCAACGCCACGCTGCATGACATCGAGGTCTGCTACAAGATGTTCAAGCGCGAAGTCCTCGATGGGATGAACCTGGTGGCCAACGACTTCGGATTCGAAGTCGAGTTCACGGTGAAGATGTTGCTCGCCAGGCGGTGGCGGCTTTATGAGGTCGGGATCTGCTATTACGGCCGGACCTACGCGGAGGGAAAGAAGATCAACTGGAAGGATGGAATCAAGGCACTCTGGTACATCTTCCGGTTCAGGTTCTTTTCCTAGGCCCAGACATCGCCGTTCTGGCCTAACCAAGAAGCGGCCAGCTTCAGTCCGTTTGGGACCTCAATCGACAACCACGCACGTGCATCCCAAGGTCGTCTTGCTCGCCCGATCGCTTGAGCGGACGGGTGGCGCAGAGCAACAGCTGACGCACCTCGCGCGCGGGTTGCACCGGCGGGGCTGGCCCGTGCGCGTTGTCACCTTCTATGACGACGACGACCTTGCCAAGGACCTCGCCGCCGACGGGGTTGAGGTGGTGTCCCTCGGAAAGGCTGGCCGCTGGGACCTCGTAGGCTTTGCTGCGCGGCTCCGCCGCGAGCTCCGTCGGGACCATCCGGACGTGATCCAGAGCACCTTGACCGTTCCGAACGTGCTGGCGGCGGTCCTTGCTGCCTCGTCGGCGCAGGTCGCATGGGGCATTCGCGCTTCCGATATGGACCTGCGCCACCATTACGACTGGACGCATCGTGCCGCTGCCAAGCTCGAGGCACTTCTGTCGGCGCGTCCCGCCGCGATCGTCGCGAACTCCCATGCGGGCCGTGCCGTCTCGCTCCAGCGAGGGTTCCGGTCCGATCGCCTCGTCGTCATCGCGAATGGCATCGACACCGATCGGTTCCGCCCGAATCTTGCCCCCGCGCGGGCCTTTCGCGAGCGATGGCTGGCTGGGAAGGAGGGACACCTCATCGGAATGGTTGCTCGCCTCGACCCGATGAAGGACCACGAGACATTCCTGCAGGCTGCCCGGCTGCTGGTTGCGCGGGTGCCGGATGTCCGATTCGTTTGTGTGGGCAACCAAGGAACTCTTTTCGCTCCCACCATTCGCCGGCGGTGCACCGACCTGGGCCTGGACTCACACGTGACTTGGGAAGGGCCTAGGCATGACATCGAGGTCGTCATGAACGCGCTCGATCTATGCACCTTGTCGTCTGCCTTTGGCGAGGGATTTCCCAACGTGATCGGTGAAGCGATGGCGTCGGAGACGGCCGTCGTCGCGACCGACGTTGGCGACGCCGCGATGTTGATCGGTTCGCATGGCCGAATCGTGCCTCCACGTGAACCCGGCCTGCTGGCTGCGGCTTGGGAGATGATTCTGGCGATGGGCGTTGAGGAGAGGCAACGCATGGCCGCCGCGGCGCGTCAGCGCATAGTGGAGGAGTTCTCGCTCGACGCGATGGTCGCACGCACCGCGGCGCTTTACTCGGACCTGGCTGCCAAGCGAGCGGCTTCTACGAAACCAGCTCGAACATCCCCTGGATAGGTTTGTTACCGAGCGGACCGCGTTCCTCCCAGGACTTCCAGCTGCGCCGCAGCGTTCGCCGCAGCATCGCCGTTGTGCCTGGGCGGCCATCGATGATGACCAGGCAACCGGGCTCCAAGCCGTTCTCGATGTCGGGGATGTCGGCGCAGCCCGTACATTCCTTCATGCCGGAAGGACCATCGAGATAGATGAGATCCGGCATCGCGTCTTCCGGCCGGTTGCTGTGGCGCCACCCGCGTTCACCCCGCACGTCGACGAGCGTAACGGGGGCGAAACGGATTTCGGCCTTGAGCCACGGCGGCAGCAGCGACTGGGCATGGTTCGCCCAGCTCTGGTCCGCGTCCATTGAGTAGAGCCGGCCGGAGCCGTTGTCAGCGAGCCCCTGGGCCAGGAACGACGTGGACCAGCCCGCGCCGAACTCCCAAACGACACGTGGCCGCCGCCGGCGAACAGCTCGGTACAGCCGCCACAGATCCCCGTACTGCGGCCTGATTGCCGTCGGACTTACGCGCTCCTGGAGGTGCGCCAGCACGCGCTTGTCCAGTCGCCGCCAAGCCAACGCTTCGGCCGAATAGAAGAGGGCGCTTCTTAGGAGGGACATGGAGGTAGCGGCGTTAATGCAACACGGGCGGCGGGACAGTCAAGACCGGCTTGGTTTTTCGGCTCGCGCGCGGCGCAGACGCCTTTGGGGTACGACCCTAGGGAAGCCCGATGTCGCGCAAACAGCACCGCAAAGAAACGGGGTATCCCCCGGTACCACTTAGTTTCTGCGGCGTGCCGTGGGCGCAACCGTATGGTGCGGCGCAAGCAGCATCGCATCGAAGCGAGCAGCGGTTGCTCATCGGTGGCTGTGAGAAGCATGTTGAATGCTGTGACAAGAAGGAGAAGAACCGTGAAGGCACTTTGCTATGGGATTGCTGCTGCGGCCATGATGTTGACCGCGCAGGGAGCAGCTGCGGCCGCGCTGGGTGAGGTCGAGTACGCCCGCTGGACGAATTCGATCGACCCGTTCTGGGCCGACCTGGGCGGCGTATTTGCCGAGCCCGATGCGCTCATCACCACCAATGACTACAACGGTGCGGCAACGCTGCCGGGCGGCCTGCCGATCGACTACTCGATCCATCTGGATCGCACCTACCTTGGCGATGCCGACGGCGCGACCGCCGACTTCGTCGAGGACCGCTACCTGTTCAAGATCGATCCGGCCAGCATGGGCGCTGCCGTCAGCGCTACCGGCGACGCCACGCTCACGCTTGTGACCGGCTTTGATGCCGGCATGACCGGCGTGTGGTTCCAACTGTATGAGACCAACGCGGATGGCTTCGCGGCGTCCGGCCCGATCGCCACGGTCGCCGGCGCCGGCAATGTCACGCTCGCGGGCATGACCCCCGATCAGATCTATACGCTGAAGGTTTCGGGCCACCTGAAGACCGGCGCCGAGTCGACTAATACCGGCCGATACGACATCGTGCTCGGCATGATGGGCATCACGCCGATCCCGGTGCCTCCGGCTCTGCTCCTCTTCCTCAGCGGCCTCGGCGCCGTGTTCGGTATGCGCCGCCTCCGCAAGGAATCGGTCGCCGCTTAAGTACGCGTAGCCTCTCACGTCAAAAGGGGACGAGCTTCGGCTCGTCCCCTTTGCTTTTTCTTGGGTCCCGCATCGCGCTTGACGTCCGGGTATCCGCGCCTCAAGAGGCGATCTTCTCGGCGGCTCGGTAGTGGTGCAGGTAGTTCTCGCGGTAGCGGTAGCGGTCGCCAAGAACCTCACGATAGAAGCGGAAGGTCTTGCCGAGCCCGTCGACGAGGATGAAGTAGTCGTCCGGCGCACCCTCAGCGAAGTGCAGGCCGGTTCCGACCACCGGCGCCGCGCCGCTGGCGAGTGGACCATCGACATAGACGAAGTTCGGTCGGATCGACGGCAGGTTCGCGAAAGAGGCTGCGGAGCGGCCATGCATCGGCACGACGATGCTGTCGCGGTGCTCCAACCTGACCAGGCGTTTCAAGTCGTCCGGCATGTAGCCCTTGAGCTTGTCGATCCAATACGGCGACTCGTCGAACGACCAGAACTCGCAAGGGAAGCCGCCGTCGCGAATCGCGGCGGCGAACATCAGCGTCGAGCATCCGGCGCCGCACTCAACGATGACGTTCGGCCGCCGTTGCTTCACCAGCGTGTAGATGTTCCAGAGGTCGGCCCAATCGGGCGCATAGGCGCCAACCGGAAAATGCGCCGTGTCGTACATCTGCGCCAATCCAGCGCGCTCCATCTTCTTGAGCGCGCGGTACCGCCCCCATTCGCGACGCTCGCTGCGCGCCGCCAGAAACGGATGGCGCAGGTATAGCTTCAGCGTCCGTATGGCGGTAAGGACGGTGAGCTCGTGCTTGATCGGGTACGCCATTGCTGGAGATTCTGTCGGGCCGCGCCGGTGGGACCCCGACGGGTTTCTAGCGCAAACCGTCCTACAATTCTATGCCAACGGCAATGTCCCAGCGCCTTCCACTTGCCGTTGGTTTCCGCGGTCGGTGTGCTCGTAGGGTCGGGCGCTCAACCGCGTCGGTGTGTGGCCGCGGCACCTGGGGTGCTCGAGCGGTCCCCATCGTTCCAAGGCCCTTAAGCGGCACGAAAGACGCCGCGCAAGACCTCCCCTTCAGCGATCGCGACGTTCTCTAGACCGCCGGCGGCCGTGACCGCCAGAAAGGTCTCCTTGGAGAAGTACATCGTGTGAGTGAGGTGGTACATGACGGTCGGGCCATAGTCACGGGGCACGTGGGGCACCTCGATGTACACGATGCCGCCGGGCCTGAGGCTCTCCGTAACGCGTCGCGCCGCAGCGATCGGATTGGCGAAATGTTCGAGCACGTGCGCAAGAACCACGAAGTCGGCGCGCAAATGTGGTTCCCAATGCCGAATGCCGTGCTGGGCGTACGTGGCCTCCCAGCGCCGATTGATCTCGTCCTCATAAAGCTGGGCCGTCGGCAATCGTTCGCGCAGGGCAATCAGGTTCGTGCCGTGGGCTGCGCCGATCTCGAGGATCACCGGTACGTCGGCACGGCAAAGGGGGATGTAGGGGGCCAAGAACGAAGCAATGGCCTCACTTTGCTGCTTGTAGCTGAGCGTGCGCGGATTGTCTTCCCGCCCTTCCATGTACGAGCGGTTGTAGTAGCGCTGATAAAACGCGGCCGTCGGCATCGGGTTGAGGAAGGACAAGGAGCAGCCGCCGCACACCACCACCTTGAGCGGCGATCGCAGGAACGGCCTGTAGCGCACCCTGAACCCGGATTCCGCACCGCAGAGGGGGCAAGGCACTTCTTGGACTTCGAGGCCCCGGGGGTGTCGTAGCTGGTTGTGCAGTCGCAACAGGAACTGCACGCGCGCAACGTTGGCACGACGAAGGTAGGAGATCATCCCAAGTCCGGGCAGAGCTTGCAGGAGCGCCGCGGCACGGTACTGTGCGCGCCGCAGCGACGGCAATACGGAAACCAAGCCAAGAAGCCGGAAACTTGCAGGGCGTCACCATGCTAGCGCAGCGGGCGAGGCCTAGCAGGAGGGGCTCGGTACGCCAGGGGTTGCCGGCTGGCTGAATCCCAGGTTTCCCAACGGTGGCTTGTTGCGGCAGCCTGCCCCAGTTCTTCGGGCACTGTGAGCGCATTGAGAGCCGGGAGCGAACGACAGACCAGCGGCTCGCCGAAGAGGTTTGCCCGCGCTGTTGCGCGTTCTCGCAACTGCTCCCTTAGACGACTTCGCCAACCACTTCGTATCGCAGATCGCGCAGGCGGTAGCCTTGCGTGTTCAAGATCTTTGAGACGCTGAGCCCCGGCTGACCCGACACTATTTCCAGCAGGACGCGCCGCTGCGTGGATGGCACCAGCCGCATCCGTCGCCGGCTCGCGGCGCCGGTGTCGACGACAACTTCCGATCGCGATTCAGACAAGGGCGGATGCTCCGCGAAGGTAAATGCTGCCTCCGTTGCGAGCTCTGCCGAAGGTACGCCGCCCCTGAGCGCGGCCAAGATCGCGGCGTCAAAAGTTTCCTTGTACGCCTCCAGAACACGGACGCTGTACTTGATGTTGAGCTTGTCGAACTCTTGCCCCACCAAACGCTGCCAGTTCTGCGGCTCGCTGAAATAGTCGCGGATATCGTCCTCCGTGTCGAACCACTCGGCCTGGGATTCGGCATCGAACTCTGCCCAAAAGGCCGCGAGGGTCGGCTCGGAGAGCAGCGACTGCAGCACATCGACCGGGCTTTGGCCGTGCGTGCGGCCGAGCTTCAACAGCCGCTTGTAGACGTCGATGTTCCAGCAAAAATCGACCAGGAAATGCAGCTTTCGCAGGTGGAACAATTCGGCCTCGGTCATGGTCGCCGTTGACCGCAGGCTTTCCTCGATCTCGAAGGCGGCGATCTCCTCGCCGTTGGGTGCTCGGTAGGCGCCGGCATCGCCGTGGATGAGCCGATAGCGCGTCTGGAAGGCATACGCCGTGCGCGTTTCGGTCGAGTTTGTCTCGGCGCCTGCCAGCAGACGCATGTTGTGATTCTGTATCACGTCGACGTCGGCGGCGAACAACTCCCGCAAGCCGCTCAGGTGCGTCTGCAGGGTTTCCGCAGGCAGCGGCACAATGACGTCGGAGTAGGTCGCACTGCCCAGGGCGTGGAACTTCTCTTGGTACTTGCGGTAGGTGTCGAGGCTGATGTTGTCCCGCTTGATGTTCTTGAGCACCTGCTCGTCCAGACTCTGCACCGCCATGACGGGCACAACCATGTCCCCGAGGATGGAGCCAATCTCCAAGTTGCGGTCGGTGACATTCTTGGCCAGCCAGACGTGACACTTCTGGGGGGTGCCGCGTTTCTCACGCACAGCACGAATCTCGCGGGCCACCTCTACGTCGCGCTTCAAAATGCCGAAATTGGCGTCGCAGACTATCCAATTGCGCGCCCTGGACCGTTCACCCACGTAGCGAACCTCTTGCAGCGATGTCTCCAGGTCGAACCGTCGCACCAGGTCTTTCGACGCCATACCCCAGGCGCAGAAGGTGCAGGCAAACGGGCAGCCACGATTCGTCTCAAACAGCGGCACCATTCCGGCAGCCAAGAACTCATCCAGGAACCCGCCAAGATAAGGCGACGGGATGCCATCGATCTGTTTGGCCAACGGACGCTCAGTAGTGCGGCGCAGGCCGCCATCTTCGAGCCACAGCAGATTGCGCGGCAGGCGGCTATGGTCGCCGCGATCATCGCGCCACCAAGTAAGCAGCTCTGCAAAAGGCTCTTCGCCGCCATCGACCACGGCGAAGTCCGCATAGTCGTGACGCCGGAGCATCGCCACGCGGCGCGCTTCCTCGGGGTCGATGTTGGGGCCCCCGATCACCATGAGGGCCTCCGGCAACTGACGACGCAGGTATTTGCCAATCTGCCGGTTTAGATGTTCGTTCCAGCCGTAGTTGGCGATACCGACCACATCGGGACGGCGCTCTGCCACGGCCGCCAGCAGCTTTTCCGGATGCTTGAACAGCCTGATCTCAACAGCATCTCCCAGCGCCGCTTTGGCGTACGCGCTGACGTAGCCGATATTCAGCGGTACGGTCAGCGATGCGTCGGTGACCGCTTGGGTGTGCGCCAAGTCCGCGAGGTAGACGATTTGCGCGGGCATGTTCTCGGGGCCTCCCTCATGTTGGTGGAAGGTTGGCATGGACGGGCCGTGTTGGCCACGGCCCGGAGGTTAACGGCGACGCGCCGGTTGACGCAGCAAAACTGCTCCCGGGCGGACCACCAGGGACTTAAGCGGCAACTCAGGGTCGCCTTGGCCTTGCCTTTCGGGCATCTGGCATTGCCCTGGGAACCTTCGTTCCACTTCCGGCGTGTCAATAATGCCGCGGCGATGTACCGTCACTGAGCGAATCGACCAACTGCGGGCGTCCCCTGACGACCTCGCCTGGATGACGACAAGGTCTTCCCCTTGCGCTTCACCCGACCTTATCGGGGCCGGGCAGGTGCGACCTGGATTCAGTATTCGTCCTGATCCACTGTGAGCCCGACATTGGCCGCTGTTTGGGACATTGCTGATCCCGTCACTGCTCTGCCATTAGCGATGCTGGTTGGAGTAGCGGCGCTTTGGACCCGCTACTACATTTGGGGCAGGTTGATTGCGACATCGGCGGCGTTGCTGGTCCTTGGAGCAAGCACGCTTCAGGCTTCCGATCACCTCGCGTACGTGCTCGAGAATCGCTTCCCGGTGCCAAGCCCACTCGGCGACAACGTCACCGGAATTGTCGTGCTCGGCGGAAGCGTGAACGTGGACATCATGCGGGCGCGCGGGCAGCCCACACTCAACCACAACGGCGACCGCCTCGTGCAGTTCGTCACGCTTGCGAGACAGTATCCGGAGGCGCGCCTCGTGTTCGCAGGTGGCGGGAGTTCGCCGGGAGAGACGGACGAGGCGGCGTTCTCCATGCGGGTCCTTGCCGATCTCGGTCTGGATCCGCGCCGCGTGCAAATCGAGAATCGCTCGACAAGCACCCGAGAGAATGCCGTCTTCGCTTACGAAATGGTTCGGCCAAAGCCAGACGAGTCCTGGTTGCTTGTCACCAGTGCGGCACACATGCCGCGCGCAGTAGGTGCGTTTCGCGTCGCGGGATGGCACGTGGTCCCGTACCCAACCGGATTCGCGACATCTCCGAACCGCCCCAAGGTCTTCTCGCTGGGGTGGAAGCCGTTCGAAGCACTACTCCACACTCGTCCGTACCTGTACGAATTCATTGCGCTGGCCGTCTACCGCTGGCGCGGCTGGACTTCCGAACTGCTGCCTGCCCCCTAACACCGCGTTTTCTTGATGTTCCGCGCCCAGTCGCATGTCCGCATTTCCGATGCAAGTGGAATAGTTCGCTAACGCGATGGGAGGCGCACCACCGCTTCAAGGCCACGGAAGCCGAGTCGAGGTGGCGCCACGCCCTGGAGGTGCCGTAGGCCAGGTCTTTTCAATGCCGGCGCCGCCCCTCCTGATAGCCGTTCCGTTGGCTGGGACTCGGCGATCGACGAACTACTCTCGTGATCCCGCGCCCGCCTCAGGGCCGCGAAAGGTTGCCATTATTTTGCCGGATGGCGTTGGAAGGATTGGCGGACGTGCGAACGTGGCGACGCGGCAGAGGTGCTGTGTGCCAGTGGACGTGATGTCAATGCTGAGTTACCTTCCCTATCTGTGGCTGGCGGACATGGCCGAGGGCCTGTGCTAACTTCGCGTGATCGAATCAGTTTTCCTTTTCGCGAACCAAGGCCACGGCACGACCGCAGCAGAAGCCGCACTCCGGTCGGGCACTAAGGTTGTTGGTGTTTGCTCCAAGGCTCCCGAGCGACTGACGCTGCGAAACAGGTTGGGGAGGCTGCGGGACCTTCCTTTCCGTGATCCGTTCGCCAACTTCAAGCACCCGAGCAAGCTAGGGCCGAGGTATTTCCCGTCGAGAGACCTTGAGGCCGTCCGTGCGTTCCTTGAAGGGAACCGGCCGGACCTGATTCTGACATGTTCATTCCACGCGAGGGTGCCGGACTCGATTCTCCGCCTTGCGAGGTACGCCGCGGTGAACATCCATCCCGGGCTGCTTCCAGAGCGTGGCGGCGGGACTCCGAACCGCTGGGCAATTCGCAGCGGCGACACGCATACGGGAGTCACCGCCCACTTGATGACCGCTGAGTGGGACACTGGGGTCCACGTCTATAGGCGCGAGCTTCCGATCAAGTCCGGAGCCACTTGGGGCCAGGTCGAGCACAGCCTTGTCCCGCTCATCCGCGAGACAGTTCGTTACCTGATCGAGACGCCCAACGGCGTGACGCCCGATGGGGGCCACGTTGGTATCGTCCTCGAACACGGACTAACTCCCGTTCGCCCTCGCCTCCAACACTCGTATCGAGGCGAGCCCTACGCAGGGCAGACCCCAGAGGAATGCCGACGTGTCTGCCGGGCCCTCCTGCCGAAGGCGTGCGGGTTTGGAATCGAGAGGTGCAATGGCATTCATTGCGGACTGCTATAATATGCGGACTGAACCTCGCGGTCGCCCGACGAAAAGGTCTGCGGCAGGTATGTTTGCGCGGGAGAGATTGAGGGTGGACTCCAAACTCACCGCAGAAGCCGTGGTGCGTTGCGGGCAATGGCGCACGTTGGCCGTGCCGCCTATCGGACGCCGATACAAGCCCGGCACGAATCAGGCGGTCAACCTTGCGTCATCGCCTCGCGAATCGCCAAGATCGGCAAACGCACGGAGCAGCGCGAGCTTGGCCTCGCAGCATCCGAGGGTGGTGCGTTGACAACGCGCGGTCCACAGCCAAAACGGCGCTGGCGCCTGGTGGAATTGGACTTTGGGGCGGCGACCAATGATAACTGACGCCGAAATCGCGCGACTTTCTCGTGAATTGTTGCATGAACACGGAGCGGGCGCGTTTGCCGAGGCAATCAAGAGGGCTGACCTGATGCTGGACTACGGAGACGAGGAGGGCCGGCTGATCTGGGTGCGAATAGTCGATGAGATCAGGAATGCCAACTCATCGGTAGCGGCCCCTCCTGGCCTGGAAGCTGCGACTCCACGATTAGACCGAGCCCGACGCGCTTCCGAAGGGTAGCTGATTACAATCAAATCGGGGCAAAGAGAACGGCCGACTGACGATATCGTGCTCGGTTATGTCTCGCGGTTCGACGCTAAATGCTACAGCTGCGCCCGCAGTTTCTAACAGTATCTCAGTATCCCTCGTGAAGGCATGGGGAGCTGCAAAGGGATAGCAGAAGGTCCTGGCCGGTTGAGGGCTTAACACGCGGTCCAAGAACGCGAATGACCGGGCGATCTCGGAATGCTGATCCGAGATCGACAGAGTCGAAAGAACCCTATGAGTTGCGTCATGCGCGCCGATCAACATGCCACCATCCTTCAACAATTCGAGTTTGTTGATCGGAATATAGTAACGCCCGAATAGTTCCTTTTCGCGCATTCCGAATTTGGCCATCAACTCGTCGAGAACTCGTTCGCGAAATTCATTGAGCAAGAGATAGTTGACGATGCGCTTAAACTCGGTAGCCGCAGAGGAATTCTCTTGGCGAGTATAGGTCGTGACCTGAGCCCCTGACACTCCTCCAGGTTTGAGTAGAGTCCGTCGCCGAGAAGGAGACGGACGATGTGGGCGAGCAGGTTCAACGAGGAGCAGGTCGGCGCGTTCGCGCGAGCAGGAAGCCAGAACGGCAACCGCTGAGGTTTGCCGCAACCATGGCATCAGCAGCGCCACGTTCTACAAGTGGAAGGCGAAGTACGGCGGCCTGGACGTCTCGGACGCGCCGGCGGAAGGCGTTGGAGGACGAGAACCGGCGGCTGAAGAAGCTGCTGGCCGAGGCGATGCTGGACAACGCGATGTTGAAGGACGTCGCCTCAAGAAAATGGTGACGCCCGCTGCCAGACGGGAGGCCGCGGCGCACCTGTGCGAGAGCTTCGAGGTGAGCCAGCGGCGGGCGTGCAATGCGATCGGCAAGAACCGCAGCTCGGTGCGGTACCGAAGCCTGCGCCCGGACGACGGGGCGGTGCGAGCCCGACTGCGAGATCTGGCTGGGCTGCGCCGTCGCTTCGGTTATCGGCGGCTGCACACCCTGCTGCGCCTCGAGGGTATCGTCAAGAACCACAAGAAGCTGCGCCGCCTGTACCGCGACGAACGCCTGCAGGTGCGCCGGCGTGGTGGCCGCAAGCGGGCGCTCGGCACCAGGGCACCAATGGCGCTGGTCGCTCGACTTCGTCAGCGACACGCTGACCGACAGCCGGCGGTTCCGCATGCTGCCGGTCGTCGACGACTTCACCCGCGAGTGCCTGGCGCTGGTCGCCGATACCTCGCTCTCGGGAGCCAGGGTCGGCCGTGAGCTCGATGCGATCGTTGCGCGGCGCGGCAAGCCGCAGACCATCGTCAGCGACAGCGGCACCGAGCTGACCAGCACGGCGATCCTGCAATAGTCGCAGGAGACAAACATCGAGTGGCACTACATCGCGCCAGGCAAGCCGCAGCAGAACGCCTTCGTCGAGAGCTTCAACGGCCGGCAGCGGGACGAGCTCTTGAACGAGACGCTGTTTACGTCGCTCGGCCACGCCCGTGCCGTACTGGATGCCTGGAAGGACGACTACAACACCGTCAGACCGCACAGCGGCCTCGGCAACGTGCCGCCGGCCGACTACGCCAAGCACAGCGCTCCCGTTGCATCACCGAGCCAGCAAGGCTCAAATAGCGAACAGACTCTACTCATCCGTGGATGAGAGTTGGGGCTTAGGTCACGAAAGGTCCGATTACCGGTGAGCGCTATCGCCAGGCCGTCGCGTCGACGGCTCCCCTGGCTGATTGGTAACCGTGGTGGCCCGCGGGGCGGCGCAATCTGCGCCTCGAACTCCTCGAGCGCGCCGAGATAGGCGATGGTCGGTTGCACTATGCGTACGCCAACCGCTTCTGGATGCGGAACGACGAGCTCGCCAGGATGTCGGCGATCTTCTTGCCGGAGTCGCCGACGCCGTACATGGTCGAGCGCGGATAGCGGCCGTGGGCGATCTGCCGCCTCACCGCGGCGGCGATCTGCGCCGCGTCGTGAGGGGTGAACATGACATTCGCGCCGTGTTCGCGGCCTTGCTGGCGAGTGCCGATATTGACGGCCGGCACGCCGAGGTATGCGCCCTCCCGCAAGCCCGACGACGAGTTTCCTACGAGGCATGCGGCGTTGTTGATGAGGCGTGCGTAGTCCTCAGGAGGGAAATTGCGGTAGAGGTGCAGCCACACCGGCTGCATGCGCTCGCGGTACTTGCGCAGGCCCTTCGAAACGTCGTCCGAGCCCGCGTCCACATTCGGCCACAGCCACGCTGTCTGGATGCCAAGGCCTTCGACGGCCCGCAGAGTCTCGTTGATCTGGGCGAAGCCGTGGCCGTACTCGGTGGTTACGGGATGTTGCAGGACCACCAGGTACGGCTTCTTGACGTCCAGGGCGGCGCCAACGCCGAGGTAACGGGTGAAGGTATCAGGCGGCAACGAGAGGTCGAGATCGGCGATGAGGTCGATGCTCGGACAGCCGGTGAAATGCACCGTCGCGGGGTCCTCGCCCATGCGCACGAGGTAGTCGGCGGCCTGTCGGGTGGCGGGGAAGTGGATGTGGGCGAGCCGCGTCACCGCGTGCCGCACGCTTTCGTCGATGCTGCCGGTGACCTCGCCACCCTGGGTATGGGCGAGCGGAATGTCAACGCCGGAGTAAAAATGCATCGTCTGGCCGGAGTAAAAATGCATCACGGCTGACGGCAGGAAGGCCCCCCGCGGGGGGCCTTCCTGGGCCCTCGTTTATTCCTCGGATGGACTGTCGGGTAGGTCGGTGGCCCGTTTGGCGCGCTGGCGGCGCCTGCTCTGCTTGAGGCGGTAGCTGTCGCCGTTC
>VGER01000002.1 GCA_016869235.1 Alphaproteobacteria bacterium
CCGTTGAATCGTCAAGCTCCCACAATTTGGGAGCTTTAATCACAGCCGTCCCCTAAAGGGAATCCCCTTTATGGGTACAGGACCTAGTCCGAGCCTACATTACAATCTACGGGAAAGGGAATCACAGGACAAGCAGAGCACATGCTGCGATCCGTCGCGCCCCGGCATCCGAGATTACAGGGGGCACAACGACAAAGGCGCTGCACCGATCGGCGCAGCGCCCCCAGAATCTCCGTGCGTTAGAGGACGATCTACAGACCGAACTGGAATGTCCGGATGCCGCCCTGCGTCACGGTGGGCAGGCCGCGGTATTCCGCGTCAACCAGGCGCACCTTGCTAACGAATCCGGTGGACGGGTCGATCCACTCGCCGAGGCTCAACTTGCCCATCGCCTGCATCCTAAGGTCGAACGGCAGCTCGTTGATGACCCGCTTCGTGTAAATGACGACGATGTCCTCCGGCCATTCGGTAATTGCGGCGCAGAACGGACACACCGCCATCGGCTGGGTAGTGAGGACGAAGAACTTCGAGTCGGGCTTGAGGGGCGGGGCCATGTAGCCCTGGAAGATCACCTCTTTGCCTTCCCACTCGAGCGCTGTCTTCGACAGCGCGCCGCCTTCGCCATAGAGCTCCGGCATCTTGAGCACCGGCACCGCGGCGAGCGCCGAGGTGGCCGCGAACGTGGACGGCGCCGCGATGCTGGCGGCGGCACCTGCCATCCATTGGCGGCGCGTGATCAGCACGTCGGCCTTCAGACCGCTAACGACCGGACGGTGAGCGGGCGGGCGTCGGTGGCAACCAGGGACCCCACGGGTAACGGCCCATGAACGTGCTCTCCTGAGACGAGGGACCTACGGCTGTACATTATGCGCCCGCGCGCGCGGATCAAGGCCTAGAGCCAGCGCAGCACCAGCACGGTATAATTTCCGATAATGTATCTTATGCGATTTTTGCATCGGTGCGTCAGTGGCGCTCGGCCAGCCGCGCCGACACCGCCACCCCGGCCAGCACCGCCCACGGGTTCTCCTCGCCGTCCCTCCAGTGCTGTGCTCCGCGCGTCAGCAGCCACAGGCCAAACAGCGAGCCGAACACCAGGCTGGTGCGAGTCAGCTCCCACACGAAGCGGCGCGGCACATCCCGCAGCGCCTTGTGGGCGCCGGCTTGGTGCCAACGCTGGGCGAATGCGCGCACGCGCGGGCCCGGCTCGCGCAACTCGCGTGACAGGGTGCCCTGGAAGGCCAGCACGGCCATGCGGCGAGCGAGACGCGCGCTCATCAGGCTGCGGCTCATCTCGCTGATGTCGTCGGCGACCGGCGCCGAGCGGACCTGATCGTCGAGGACCTTCTCTGCCGAGTCAAAGAAGCCCTCCAAGTTCTTCAAAGAACGCGAATCTCGCAGCAGCAGAACGGCCGCGAGGATGATCGCCAGCAGATACGGCGCGGCCTGCGGGTCGATCATTGCCCCGTCTCGTCCTTGACGATGGCCAAGCCGATGCCGTGCAGCGTCGCCTGGACGTGCTTGCGGTACGCCGGCGTGAGCCGGACGTTGTCGAGCGCATGGTTGAGCCGGCGCAGGCGCGCCTCGTACAGGCGGATCACCGGGACGCGGGCGAACAGCACCGCCAGCAGCACGAGAACGAGCAGGAATCCGATCACGGCGAAGATGGTAGGTTGGCGGCCCCGCGGGAGGAAGGCCGGAGCCGAAGGACAGACCGCATGGACAACGCCCCGCAAACTCCCGCCGCCAGCGAAACCGAGCGCCTTCTCGACATCATGGCACGGCTGCGTGATCCCGACACGGGCTGTCCCTGGGACCGCGAGCAGAGCTTCGCCACCATCGCGCCCTACACCATCGAAGAGGCCTACGAGGTCGCCGAGGCGATCACCGCCGGCGATCGCGACCTGCTCCTCGAGGAGCTCGGCGACCTGCTGTTCCAGGTCGTGTTCTACGCCCAGATGGCGTCGGAGCGCGGCTGGTTCAACTTCGCCGACGTCGCCCGCGCGGTCGGCGACAAGATGATCCGCCGCCACCCGCATGTGTTCGGGGACATGACCATCGCCACCTCCGCCGACCAGGTCGAGGCTTGGGAGGTGTACAAGAAGCGCGAGCGGGCCGAGCGCGCCGCCGCCAAGGGCCAGCAGCCCTCGGCGCTGGATGGCGTTCCCCCCGCCCTCCCCGGCCTCACGCGCGCCCTGAAGCTGCAGCGCCGCGCCGCTCGCGTCGGCTTCGATTGGCCGAAGCACGAGCAGATCCTCGACAAGCTCGCCGAGGAGTTCGACGAGCTGCGCGCCGAACTGGCGGACGGCGACAAGTCGCGCATCGCCGACGAGATGGGCGACGTGCTGTTCTCGTGGGTGAACCTCGCGCGCGTGCACGACGTGGACCCCGAGGATTCCTTGCGCCGCACCAACGCCAAGTTCGAGCGCCGCTTCCGCCGCATCGAGGCGCTGCTCGGCGCACGCGGCAAGACGCCCCAGGAGTCCACCCTCGCCGAGATGGAGGCGCTGTGGCAGCGGGCGAAGTCGGAGGAGCGCGCCGCCCCGGCCAATCCCATGAACCAGCCGCGATGAAGGACGAAGTCGTCTTCGTCACCGGCGCCACCTCCGGCTTCGGCCAGGCGACGGCGCGGCGGTTCATCCGGGCGGGCGCGCGCGTTATCGCCACGGGCCGGCGCGGCGAGCGCCTGGAGGAACTGCGCGACGAGCTCGGCGACCGCTTGCACCCGCTCGTCCTCGACATGCGCGACGCCGACGCCTTGTTGGCGGCGGCAACGGCCCTGCCCAAGGGCTATTCCGACGTCAGCATCCTGGTGAACAACGCCGGCGGCGCGCTCGGCCTCGATCCGGCTCACGAAGCCAAGCTCGACGACTGGCTGGCGATGATCGACACCAACGTGCGCGGCCTCGCCGTGCTGACCCGGGCGATCCTGCCCGGCATGGTCGCGCGGCGGCGCGGCCTCATCGTCAACATCGGCTCGGTGGCGGCGCAGTACCCCTACCCCGGCGGCAACGTCTACGGCGCCACCAAGGCGTTCGTGCATCAGTTCTCGCTCAACCTGCGCGCCGACCTCGTCGACAAGAACGTGCGCGTGACCTGCATCGAGCCGGGCATGGCGGAGACCGAGTTCTCGCTCGTGCGGCTGCGCGACCAGGCCAAGGCCGACGCCGTCTACCGCGGCGTCAAGCCGATGAGTGCCGAGGACGTCGCCGAAACGATCTACTGGGTCGCCACCCTGCCCGAGCACATGAACATCAACCTGATCGAGATGATGCCGACCCAGCAGGCGTTCGGACCGTTCGCCGTGCACCGCATCCCCTGAAAAGCAGAGGGGCCGGTCTTGCGACCGGCCCCTCTTTCCGTTCGTCGGCTGATCGACTTAGAAGTCGTCCATGCCACCCATGCCGCCGCCCGGGGCCGGCATGGCCGGCTTCTTCTCGGGACGCTCGGCGATCATCGCCTCGGTCGTGATCAACAAACCGGCGACCGACGCGGCGTCGGTGAGCGCGGTGCGCACCACCTTGGTCGGGTCGATGATGCCGGCGGAGACGAGGTCGGTGTACTTCTCCGCCTGGGCGTCGTAGCCGTAGCGGACGTCCTTCTGCTCGAGCAGCTTGCCGGCGACGACGGCGCCATCGACGCCGGCGTTCTCGACGATCTGGCGCAGCGGCGTCTCCAACGCCTTGCGCACGATCTCGATGCCGACCTGCTGGTCGTCGTTGTCGGCCTTGAGCGTCTTGAGCGCGCGGGTCGCGTACAGCAACGCGGTGCCGCCGCCCGGCACGATGCCTTCCTGCACCGCGGCGCGGGTGGCGTGGAGCGCGTCCTCGACGCGGTCCTTGCGCTCCTTCACCTCGATCTCGGAGGCGCCGCCGACCTTGATCACCGCAACGCCGCCGGCGAGCTTGGCCAGCCGCTCCTGCAGCTTCTCCTTGTCGTAGTCGGAGGTGGTCTCCTCGATGGCGGCGCGGATCTGGTTGATGCGCCCGTCGATGTCCTTCTTCTTGCCGGCGCCGCCGACGACCGTGGTGTCCTCCTTGGTCATCGTCACCTTCTTGGCGCGGCCGAGCATGTCGAGGGTGACGTTCTCGAGCTTGATGCCGAGATCCTCGGAGATCATCGTTCCGCCGGTCAGCACGGCGATGTCTTCCAGCATCGCCTTGCGGCGATCGCCGAAGCCGGGCGCCTTGGCGGCGGCGATCTTCAGACCGCCGCGCAGCTTGTTGACCACCAGGGTGGCGAGCGCCTCGCCCTCGATGTCCTCGGAGATGATCACCAGCGGCTTGCCGGTCTGCACGATCGCCTCGAGTGCCGGCAGCATCGCCTGCAGGCTGGACAGCTTCTTCTCGTGCAGGAGGATGTAGGGATCCTCGAGGTCGACCAGCATCTTCTCGGCGTTGGTGACGAAGTACGACGAGAGGTAGCCGCGGTCGAACTGCATGCCCTCGACGACGTCGAGCTCGGTCTCGATGCCCTTGGCCTCCTCGACCGTGATGACGCCTTCCTTGCCGACCTTCTCCATGGCGCGGGCGATGAAATCGCCGACTTCCTTCTCGCCGTTGGCGGAGATGGTGCCGACCTGGGCGATCTCGTCGTTGGACTTGACCGCCTTGGAGCGCTTCTTGACGTCCTCGATGGCGGCGTTGACCGCGAGGTCGATGCCGCGCTTGAGGTCCATCGGGTTCATGCCGGCAGCAACCGACTTCAGGCCTTCCTTGACGATGGACTGGGCAAGAACGGTGGCGGTCGTGGTGCCATCACCCGCCTCGTCGGAGGTGCGGGAGGCGACCTCGCGCAGCATCTGCGCGCCCATGTTCTCGAACTTGTCGGAGAGCTCGATCTCCTTGGCGACCGTGACGCCGTCCTTGGTGATGCGCGGCGCGCCGAACGACTTCTCGATGACGACGTTGCGGCCCTTGGGGCCGAGGGTGATGCGCACGGCGTTGGCCAGCACGTCGACGCCGCGCATCAAGCGCTCGCGGGCGTCGGTATTGAACTTGAGATCCTTCGCTGCCATGTGGCGCTGTCCTTTACTACTCGACGATTCCCATGATGTCGGATTCCTTCATGATCAACAGGTCTTCCCCGTCGACCCGGACCTCGGAACCCGACCACTTGCCGAACAGAATCTTGTTGCCCTTCTTCACGTCGAGCGGGACGATCTTGCCGTCCTCGCCGCGCGCACCCGGACCGACCGCCAGGACCTTGCCTTGGCTCGGCTTCTCCTTGGCAGTGTCGGGGATGATGATGCCGCCGGCGGTCTTGGTGTCCTCTTCGACGCGCCGCACCAGCACGCGGTCGTGCAGGGGCCTGATCTTCATTGTCACGTGGGGTCTCTCCTTGCCCGTTTTGGTTGAGGCCCGATGCCTGCGCAAAAAGCCTTGTGAGGGGCGGCCGGTCGGCGCGAGCGGGGCGTTAGCATTCCCTTGCTGAGAGTGCCAGTCATATAGGGACCGCTCGGCGGGCTGTCAACGCGGGACGCGCCGCCGGTACGCCAGCCCGGGTGCGGCGTATCCGCAGCAGCGCATCCGTAGCGTATTTTTCGCATTTTCCGCGCTCGTTCGTGGACGGAATCCCGCGGATTCCTTACGCTTTTCCGCGTTCAATCGCTCGATCTACGCCAGCGTGGGATTTTCGCGCTCTGCGCGCACGGTCTCACGACGATTCGGTGTTCGGAGCGCCCCTGGAGATGGGGCGCCGCGCCGCAAGGTCAAGCTTGCGGCGGCACTAGCCGTGCGGCCCTACTCCGCCGCCACGGCTACGAGCGCGTGGCGCGCTTCGCGGACGGCGCTGCGCGTCGATGACGCCGCGATGCGCTGGCTGCGCTTGGCGAAGGCGATAGCGCCGCGACGGATCAGTTTGTCGTCGAGCTTCTCGATGGCTTCGTGGGCGGTAACGGTCCAGGGACGGCTGCGGTGCTTGGACATAAGGTCCTCCCCCGCGGGAGGATAGCACCGGGAGCTGCGCGGCTACTCCGCTGCTTTGCGCTTGCGGAAGCGGCCGACGTCGGCGGGAGCGAGACCCACGCGCAGGTGCGCCGTATGCTCGTCGTCACGCCGTTCGTGCACCACGCCCTTGGCATAGAGCCAGGCTAGCGTCTGGCCATCGTTGAGCGGCACGCCGACGTCCACGACCTGGCGCGCGATCGCCAGACGCTCCTCCATGGCGGCGAGTAGCCGGTCGGAGCCCTCGCCGGTCATCGCCGACACCGGAATCTGATTCGGGTTGCGCAGCGACGCGTTCTCGACGCGTTGGCGCGCCTCTGCATCCAAGAGGTCGACCTTGTTGAGTACCTCGAGGGCGTGCGCCTGGCGTTCCGAGGTGACGCCAAGGTCGCCGAGCACGCCGAGCACGTCCTCGCGCTGGGCCTCGGAGTCCGGATGAGCGACGTCGCGCACGTGCACAATCAGATTGGCCTGCAGAACCTCTTCCAGCGTGGCACGGAACGCAGCGACCAGCTCGGTCGGCAGGTCGGCGATGAAGCCGACGGTATCCGACAGCATCGCCTTGCGCCCGCTGGGCAGATCGAGCGAGCGCATCGTGGGATCCAGCGTCGCGAACAGCATGTCGGCGGCGAGCACGTCGGCCTTGGTCAAGAGATTGAACAACGTCGACTTGCCGGCGTTGGTGTAGCCGACCAGCGCCACCACCGGCCACGGCACGCGGGCGCGATTGTCGCGATGGATGCCCCGCGTCTTCTTGGCGCGATCGAGGTCGCGCTTGATGAGCTTGATGCGGTCGTCGATGTGGCGGCGGTCCGCCTCGATCTGCGTCTCGCCGGGGCCGCCGAGGAAGCCGAAGCCGCCGCGCTGGCGTTCCAAGTGCGTCCACGACCGCACCAGGCGACCGCGCTGGTACTGCAGCGCCGCGAGCTCGACCTGCAGCGCGCCCTCGCGGGTACGCGCGCGCTCGCCGAAGATCTCCAGGATCAAGCCCGTGCGGTCGATGACCTTGCAGTCGAGCTCCTTCTCGAGGTTGCGCTGCTGCGCGCCGGTGAGCGGGCCGTCGAAGATGAGGACGTCGATGTCCTCCTCGGCGACCACGCCCTTCATGGTCGCGACGCGGCCTTCGCCGAGATAGGTCCTGGGATTGGGCGTCTGCACCGGCACCACCTCGGCGTGACGCACCTCCAGGCTGATGGCCTGGGCGAGACCGACCGCCTCGGCGAGGCTAGCCTCGGGCGAGCGGCGCAGCTGGTGCGCGCCCCGGCGCTCGTGCGGATGCACGACGAACGCGAGCTGGGGACCGACCTTGGGAGGTTCGGTCGCGCGCTCGCGCCGGTCGTCCGACTCGTCTTGGTTAGGCTTCTTCGCTTGCCGCGCCATCGCCCTCGGTCTCGAACAACTGCACCGCCTGGGACGGCATCACCGTGGAGACGGCGTGCTTATACACCAACTGGGAGTGCCCCTCGCGCCGCAACAGCAGCGAGAAGTTGTCGAACCAAGTGATGACGCCCTGCAACTTGACGCCGTTGACAAGGAACACGGTCACCAGAAGCTTGCTCTTGCGTACGTGATTGAGGAACACTTCCTGGAGGTTCTGCGACTTCTCGGCCATGAGCGGCGCCTCCTTGTTCTTGCTTGTGCAGGTGCCCGCATCCCCCGGTTGGCCGGTACGTCAGACCCCACAGAACGGTGAATTTACGCAACCTTCGCTGGTTTTTGTAGAGGGCGCATGGGAGTACCGGCGAGAGCCGCCGCCACCCTCGCCTCGTACAGCCGGCGGATCCGCGCATACACGGGACCGGGGCGGCCTGCGTCCTTCCCCTGGCCGACCTTCTGGCCGTCGATGGCGACCACCGGCAGCACGAAAGCGGTCGTGCTGGTGACCATGGCCTCGCGCGCGGCCAACGCCTCGTCGCGGCTGAAGGCGTGCTCCACGACGAGGACGCCGGCGTCCCGGCATGCCTCGAGCAGAGCCGCCCGGGTGACACCGCCCAGCAGCGCCGTGCCGAGGTTGCGCGTCACCAAGTTGCCTTTTTGGTCGACGATCCACGCGTTGCTGGAGCTCCCTTCCGTGACGTCGCCAGCGGCGTCCACCAGCCACGCCTCGTAGACGCCGGCGGCGGTCGCCTCCTGGCGCGCCAGGACATTAGGCAGGAGCGCGATCGACTTGATGTCGCAGCGGCCCCAGCGGATGTCGGGAACGCTGATGACCTTCACGCCGTCGCGCACCGCCGCCTCGGACGGTGGCGCGAGAGAGCGCGCCGTGACGACGACGGCCGGCTTGGTATCCTTGGGGAACGCGTGCGCGCGCCTGGCGACGCCGCGCGTCACCTGCATGTAGACGATGCCGGTCTTGACGTGGTTGCGGCACACCATTTCGCGCACCACCACTTCCAGCGGCCGGCGTGCCATGGGCGCGGCGATCTGCAGGGACTTCAGCGACCGGTCGAGCCGGTCGAGGTGCGGCTCGAGATCGAGTATGCGGCCTTCGCGCACGGCAATGACCTCGTAGACGCCGTCCGCGAACTGGTAGCCGCGGTCCTCGACGTGCACGCCGGCCTGGCGGTGCCGCAGGTACCGCCCGTTGACGTAGGTGATGCGCGACATCAGTTGGGTACATCCGCCGGGCCCTGGCCGCCGCGCTCGTTGGCGACGCCGAGCGCCTTGAGCTTGCGGTGCAGTGCCGAGCGCTCCATGCCGACGAAGCTCGCGGTGCGCGAGACGTTGCCGCCGAAGCGGGTGATCTGCGCCGTGAGGTACTCGCGCTCGAACACCTCGCGCGCCTCGCGCAGGGCCAGCGACATGATGTCTTCGGCGCCCGACGGCAGCACCGTGGCGATGGTGCCGGCACCGAGCTCGGCCGGCAGCATCGCCGCCTGGATCACCGGCGCATCGGATGGCACCATGATCAGCAGCCGCTCGATCAGGTTGCGCAGCTCGCGCACGTTGCCCGGCCACTCGTAGGCCTGCAGGATCGCCATCGCGTCCTCGTCGATATCGCGCGCGGGCAAGCCGGTGCTCTCGGCCGTGCGCCGGATGAAGTGGCGCGCCAGCATGGAAATGTCCTCGCGGCGGTCGCGCAGGGCCGGCACGCGGATCGGCACGACGTTGAGGCGATGGAACAAGTCCTCGCGGAAGCGCCTCGCGGCGATCTCGTCGTGCAGGTCCTTGGACGAGGCGGAGATGACTCGCACGTCCACCTGGATCTTGGTGGCGCCGCCCACCCGCTCGAAGGTCTGGTCCTGCAGCACGCGCAGGATCTTGGCCTGCGTCTCGGGCGGCATGTCGGCGACATGGTCGAGGAACAGCGTGCCGCCGTGCGCCTGCTCGAAGGTGCCGACCTTGCGTGCGCCGCCGGCGAGCCCCTCCTCCGTGCCGAACAGCTCCACCTCCATGCGCTCGGGCGCCATCGCCGCGGCGTTCACCACGACGAACGGCCCGTCGGTCCGCTTGGACAGCGAGTGCACCATGCGCGCGACGACTTCCTTGCCGGAGCCGGCGGGCCCGGAAATGAGGATGCGGCTGCCGGTCGGCGCGATCTTGTCGACGGCATTGCGCAGCGCGGTGACGGCCGGCGAATTGCCGATCAGCTCCATCTCGGGGCTGCCGCGCAGCCGCAGCTCGCGATTCTCGCGGCGCAGGCGCGCCGCCTCGATGCCGCGCCGCACCATGGTGATGAGGCGGTCGGCCTGGAACGGCTTCTCGATGTAGTCGTAGGCGCCCGCCTTGATGGCGGCGACCGCCGTCTCGATGTTGCCGTGGCCCGAGATCATGATCACCGGCAGATCGGGATCGTCGGTGAGCACGCGCTCGAGCATCTTGAAGCCGTCGATGGAGCTGCCGTTCAGCCAGATGTCAAGGATGAGCAGCGCCGGCAGGCGCGCCCGCATGGCGTCGAGGCCCTGGTTGGCGCTCGCCGCCGAGCACGCCTGGTAGCCTTCGTCCTGGAGAATGCCGGAGACGAGATCGCGAATGTCTGCTTCGTCGTCGACGATCAGGATGTCTTGCGCCATTGGCTTTCGACCGAAACGGATCCAAGGGTGCGCGCCGCTAGACCGCCGAGCGCAGCGGCAAGCGCGCGACGGGGGCGGGTTCCGCAGAGCCAAGCGGCGGGTCGGCGGGGAAATGCAGGCCGATGACGGCACCGCCGCCCGGCCGGTCGTCGAGCGAGAGGCGGCCGCCGTGGTCGTCCATGACCTTGGCGACGATGGCGAGGCCGAGGCCGGTGCCCTTCTCCCGTGTGGTGAAGTACGGCTCGGTCAGGCGCGCGCGGTCCCCCTGCGGCAGGCCCTTGCCGTTGTCGAGCACCGCGAGCCCGACTCCGTCGGGCTCCTGCGCAACGCGGATGACGATTTGGCCTGGCGGCAGCGCCTTGCCGGCGGCAGCGGGCCGCTCGGCGATCGCCTGCACCGCGTTGAGCAGCAAGTTGGTGAGCACCTGCGCCACCTGGTGACTGTCGCAATGCACTAGCATCGGCAAATCGGGGGCATCGACGCGAAACGAGATCGAAGCGTTCGCCACCTTTGGCAGGAACAATGCCTGACGGGCGAGCTCGGTGAGGTTCTCCTCGCGGAACACCGGCGTCGGCATGCGCGCGAAGGACGAGAACTCATCGATGAGGCGGCCGATATCGCCGACCTGACGGATGATCGTCTCGGTGCACTGCTTGAACACTTCGGGGTCGGAGCCGATCTCGTTCAGGTACTTGCGTTTCAGGCGCTCGGCCGAAAGCTGGATCGGAGTGAGCGGGTTCTTGATCTCGTGAGCGATGCGCCGGGCGATGTCGGCCCAGGCGGCGTTGCGCTGCGCCGTGATCAGCTCGGTGACGTCGTCGAAGGTGACGACGAAGCCAAGGATGGTTCCGGCCGAACCTTCCGCGGCGACGCGGGCGAGCAGCGTGTGCGTGACGCCGCCGCGGACGATAGCCACCTGCCCTTGCGCCAGCCGCCAAGGCCGCTCGCGCGCTTCGCCCACCAATCCGTTGAGCTCGGGCACGACGTCGACGAAGCTGCGGCCGATGAGCGACTCGGCGCTCGTTTCCAGGAGCTGCACCGCGGTGCGGTTGGGCAGGTTGATGCGCCCCTCGGCATCGAGACCGACCACGCCCGACGAGACACCCGATAGCACCGCTTCGGTGAAGCGGCGGCGGTTGTCGAGCTGCTGGTTGGCGTCGATGAGCTCGCCGCGCTGGTTCTCGAGCTGACTGGTCATGCGGTTGAAGGCGCGGCTCAAGCTGCCAACCTCGTCGTCGGGCGGGCCTTCGGGCACGCGCGCCGACAGGTCACCAGCGCGAATGCGTTCGGATGCCTGCACGAGCGCCGAAACCGGGGCGATCAGGCGCGAGGCGAAGACCAGCGCGAGCCAGACGGCCGCGAGCAGCAACAGCAGCGCGACGACGATGAAGATGAGGGCGAAACGCACCTGGAAGCCCGAGCGCTCGCTCTCCAGGCGCTGGTACTCAGCAACCGCGTTTCGGGTCTGGTCGGCGTGCAGAATCACGCCGGCATCCACGAGCCTTCCGACGTAGAGATACGAGCCTACCAACTGGTCGAGCCGCACAAGCGCGCGCACGCGCTGGTCGTCCTCGGTGGTGATGATCACGACCTCGCCGCGCGCCGCCCCACCCTTCACCTGGTCGGCGACGCGAACGAGATCGAACTCCATCGAGAAGCTCAGCCCGGCGCGCGCCAGAACGTTGCCGGCGCCGTCGAGCACCAGCGCTTCGGGGAGGCTGCGAGCGCGCGCCTCGACCTCGAGAATCTGCTGCAGCAAGCCTGGTCGGGTGCGAATTTGCGTCGCCCCGCGGTTGATCTCGGCCGCCAGCGAGAGAACGTCGGCGCGGATTTGCTTACGGTGCTCCTCGACATACGCGGTCGCCACTTCAACGGAAGCGTTGAGCGCCGTGCTGACACGGTCGTTGAACCACGACTGCAGGCCGAGGTTGAAGAACAGCGCCGAGAAGACCGCGACGAAGATCGCCGGCGTCACCGCCAAGAGGCCGAACAGGACAACGAGGCGGCTGTGCAGACGCGAGCCGACGAGACCGCGCCGGCGTTCGATCCACAGCAGCACCAGGCGCCGCGACACGACGACACCCAGCGCCAGCAGCAGCACGAGGTCGATCAGCAGCAACGTCAGGACGGAGTTGGGATCGGGCCCGAGCGGACCGGTGCGCGTCAACGCCACGTACGTCGCAACGCCGGAGCCAACGGCGAGCAGCGCCAGCGCGATGGCAAGGCGGCGGCCGAGGTCGACGCTGCGCGCCCAGCGCGCGAAGCGCTGCGACATGCCGAGGTCGTCCAGTGCGGGGGACTCAGAAACCATGGTCAGGGGGCGCCCCCATAGAGCGTTTCATGCCTGCGCAGGCGGTCGGCATCCACCCTGGCTTTGGCGCGTGTCTCGGCCATGACGGCGAGCGCCCCCGCTGCTGGGGCCAAACCGCCCGCGCACACTGTTGCGGCTAGCGCAATCCTGCGGAATCGAAAAAACCAGGTTCCTGCCTTCATCGTGTCCCGCGCTGCCACATGCGCGCCGGTCGTTGGGCCTTCGCCTAAGCAGGCGGTTGCTACTGTAGGCAGGTTGTTGCAGTACGGCAACATTGGCGGAGGGTTATCCCGCCATAAGCGCTGCGAATCGCAGAAAACCCTTAGCGGACGCCGCGCTTTACCGAGACGTTCAGCTCGCGAATCTTCTTCCGCAAAGTGTTGCGATTAAGGCCAAGCAGCTTGGCGGCCTTGATTTGGTTGCCATGGGTGGCGGACAGGCACATGGCGATGAGCGGACGCTCGACCTCGCTGACGATGCGCTCGTGCAGGCCTTCGGGCGGCAGTCCGTCTTCGTGGGCGGCAAAATAGCGCGCTAGGTGCCGCTCGACGGCGGCCCCGAGGGAGTCCTGGCCCGGCCTGCCCTCGTCCGGCACCGTCGCCGCGGCCATGGCGAGGTCGGCGCGGATGACCTCGGCGGTGATCGTCTCCTCCGAATGCAACGCGGTGAGGCGCAGGATGAGGTTCTCGAGCTCGCGCACGTTGCCGGGCCAGGGGTATTGCTTGAGCTGGTCCAGCGCCCCTTGGTCGAGCACCTTGGGCGCCAGTCCTTCGCGCTCGGCGCGCGAGAGGAAATGGCGCACCAGCGCCGGGATGTCCTCGGTGCGCTCGCGCAGCGGCGGCATGCGGATCGGCACGACGTTGAGGCGATAGAACAGGTCTTCGCGGAACAGCCCTTGACGCACCATGTGGCGCAGGTTGCGGTTGGTGGCGGCAACGATGCGCACGTCGGCGCGGATTGGCGTCCGCCCCCCGACGGTGGTGAACTCGCCCTCCTGCAGCACGCGCAGCAGCCGCGTCTGCGCTTCGAGCGGCATGTCGCCGATTTCGTCTAGGAACAGGGTTCCGCCCTTGGCCTGGGCGAAGCGGCCGATCTCGCGCTGCACCGCGCCGGTGAAGGCGCCCTTTTCGTGGCCGAACAGCTCGGCCTCGATGAGATCGCGCGGCACCGCCGCCATGTTGATGGCGACGAACGGCCCACCCTTGCGCTGGCCATAGTCGTGCAGCGCCCGGGCGACGAGTTCCTTGCCGGTGCCCGACTCGCCGGAGATGAGCACGGTGAGATCGGTGTCGGTGAGACGCGCGACCAACCGGTAGATCTCCTGCATCGCCGGCGAGCGGCCGATGATCGGAAGGGCCTCTTCCTCACCGGCGGTGGGTGCCGCGCCGCTCTCGCGGCGGCGCTGCGGCGAGCTAAGCGCCATATCAACAATGGCCTTCAGCTCATTGATATCGAATGGTTTTGGAAGGTAGTCGTACGCGCCGTTCTGGGTCGCCTTCACCGCCGTGGCGATGGTGTTGCGCGCACTCATGACGACGACCGGCAGGTCGGGCCGGGTCTTCTTGATGCGCGGCAAAAGCTCCAACCCGTCCCCATCCGGCATGACCACGTCGGTGATGACGAGATCCCCCTCGCCTTCGGACACCCACGTCCACAAGGTTGCGGCATTCGACGTGGTGCGCACGTCGTAGCCGGCGCGGCCAAGGGCCTGGCTTACGACCGTGCGGACGGCGCGATCGTCATCGGCAACGAGGATGGTGGCGTCAGCCATGCCGGCGTTCTCCCGGTTCAGGGGCCTGGTTCTGTTGATAGATCGGCAACCGCACGCGGAAAATGGTGCGGCGTGGCTCGGACTCGAATTCGACGACGCCGCGCAGGTCGCGGATGACCTTGGCGACGAGCGCCAGGCCGAGGCCGGTGCCGCCCGGCTTCGAGGTGACGAAGGCATCGAAAAGATGCGCGCGCATCTCCTCCGACACGCCCGGGCCGTTGTCGAGGACGCTGATCTCGAGGGGTAAGCTCATGCGCTCACGCGTGCCGGGCACGTTGACGCGGACGCCGTGGCGATAGGCGGTGGCGAGCACGACGTCGCCGCCCTGCTCGGGTACGGCCTCGCAGGCATTCTTCACCAGATTCAGGAACACCTGAATGAGCGCGTTGCGGTCGGCGGCGGCCGGCGGCAAGGACGGGTCGTAGCGCTCGGTGAACCGCACGTGCCGGCCGAAGCCGCCCTGCGCCAGCTTGCGCACGTGACCCAGCACTTCGTGGATGTTGACGGGGTGTGCCTGGATCGTGCCTTCGTCTCCGAATTGGTCAATGGTGTCGACGAGGGCGCAGATACGATCCGCTTCCTGGCGGATCAGGCGCGTCAACTCACGGTCGGCTTCGCTGGCGTTCTGCTCGAGCAGTTGGGCGGCGCCGGAGATGCCGGACAGCGGATTCTTCACCTCATGCGCCAACAGCCGCGCAATACCCATGACGGAGCGTGCCGCGCCGCGATAGCTGAGCTGCCGGTCCATGGACTCGGCAATGGAGCGGGGCCGGATCGATACCACCAGGCCTCCGGGCGACTCGAGGATGGGGGAGACGCGGACGTCGACGCGCTGGGAACCGAGGCGCGGACCGGCAACCTCGACCCCATGGTCGGCCAGGCCGGTACCGTGCTTGCGCACGAGGGCAACCAAGGCCATGAGCGGGCTGTCGGCCCTGACCAGCGAGGCCAGCGTATTGCCGCGCAGGCTGGTGGAGCCCGCGCCCAGGAACTGCTCCGCCGCCGGGTTCACCCAGGCGATGGAGTCCCCTCGATCGAGGACCAGGATCGGATCGGGCAGTGCCGCAAGGACCACATCGGCGCTAAACGCCGACATTGTGAGCAACCGGCCGACCTCTCCTGCGATCTCGCTAATCATGTAGGCAAATCGACAAATAATCCCGATAAAATTACAAAACAATTGAACAAATATTGGGCTCTGATTGGTGAGATGGTCAAACCTTGTGCAGCATACGCGGGAAGGCGAGGCTCCACAAGGGCCTCGGCAGCTCGTACGACCGGAGTCGGCAGGAATCCAAAGAAGAGCGGCCGGCCAGTTTCCTGACCGGCCGCCTCTCAGGCCCCCTAACCGTTCTACCCTAGCGGTTGTTTCCGGCAGGGGTGATGCGCGGAGGAGTAAGGTCGGCAGCCAGTTCGAGGCGGGCTGTCTGGGAGCGGTTATCCCGGACGTACGTGATCTCGACGTTCTCGCCGGCGCGGATGAGCGCGAGGCGATTGCGCAGATCGCGTGTCTCGCGGACCTCGTTGCCGTTGACTCGCGTGATGACGTCGCCGCGGCGCAGGCCGGCCCGTTCGGCGCGCGAACCCGACTCCACACCCATGATGACCGAGCCGCGGGCCGGCGGCCGGTTGATCCTGAGCTCATCGACAACGGCCGGCGTAATATCGGCGACCTCGACGCCCAAGCGGCCGCGCCGCACCTCGCCGAACTGGATGATCTGCTCCATCACCGCGCGCGCCATGTCGACGGAGACGGCGAAGTCAATGCCGATGTTGCCGCCCGGGCCGAGGATCGCCGTGTTGATGCCGATCAGGCGCCCGCTGAGGTCGAGCAACGCGCCGCCGGAGTTGCCGGGGTTGATGGAGGCGTCCGTCTGGATGAAGTCCTCGTAACCTTCGATGTTGAGGCCGCCGCGGCCGAGGGCGCTAACGACGCCGGACGTTACCGTCTGACCAAGGCCGAACGGATTGCCGACCGCGACGACGAAATCTCCGACCTTGAGGCTGGTCGAGGAGCCAAGCGGCACGGCGGTGAGGTTGTTGGCGTCAACCTTCAGCAACGCGATGTCGGTCTCGGGATCGTCGCCTACCACCTTTGCGTCGAGGCGGCGGTCATCCGTGAGCGTAATGCTGATGTTGTCGGCGTTGCGCACGACGTGGCTGTTGGTGAGGACATACCCGTTGCGTGCGTCAACAACGACGCCCGATCCCGCAGACTGGAATTAGCGCGCGCGGGGCCTGCATGCCCTCCGGGAAGAAGCGGCGGAAGAAAGGATCCTGGAACAGCGGGTTGTCCTGCTGCTGCATCCGCACCGTGCCGGAGACGGCGATGTTCACCACTCCGGGCGTGACCTTCTCGATGATGGGCGCCAGCGTCGGGATGCCGCCCCGCTGCTCGTCGATGGGGAAACCGGCGGCAAGCACCGGGCCGGTGCCGACAGCAACAGCGAAAGCTGCGGCGACAACGGCGACAACGGCGACGGCGGCACGCGATGCCCGACGCGATCCTGAGACCAGATTCGGGCGAACCGGCATTATTGACGCCTAGGTTTTCGAGGGTTCAGGCTTCTGAGTTCGGTTGGCGAATGTCGGAAACAAGGCTTCCGCCGCCCGCCGCGCGATTGGCAATTCGCAGTATCCCGGAATAGGGTTCCCACGGTTCCGAATGCGCACTATCGCCCTCGTCGTCGCGGCCGGCCGCGGCTCCCGCCTCGGCGGCGACGTTCCCAAGCAATACCTTTCGTTGGCTGGGACCAGCGTCTTGCGCCACAGCGTCGCGACGTTCGCGCACCACCCGGCGGTGGACGCCACGCGCGTGGTCATTCACCCCGACGACCGGCCGCAATACGACGCCGCAACGGCAGGACTAGTCCTGCTCGCTCCAACCCATGGCGGCGCCTCCCGCCAGGAGTCGGTACTGCGCGGCCTGGAGAGCCTGGCGGACGAGCGTCCCGATGCGGTGCTGATCCACGACGGCGCGCGACCGCTGGTGAGCGGCAACACCATCACCAACGTCATTGCCGCGCTGGCGGCGGGGCCGGGGGCGATTGCCGCGGTCCCCGTGCGCGATACCTTGAAAAAGGGCGAGGGGAATCGCATCGCCGACACGATCGACCGGCGCGGCCTTTGGCGCGCGCAAACGCCGCAAGGATTTCGCTATCACGACATCCTGCGCGCACATCGCGAGGCAATCGGCCGCGAGTTCACGGACGACGCCCAGGTTGCCGAGCATGCCGGCCTCGCGGTGACATTGGTGGAGGACAGCGAGGACAACCTGAAGATCACTACCGCGCATGACCTTGCGCGTGCCGAGAGCCTGGTGGGAGCCACATGGCAGGCCCTGGGCGATGTGCGCGTGGGCTCCGGGTTCGACGTCCATCGCTTTGGGCCGGGCGACGCAGTGATGCTGTGCGGCGTGCGCATTCCGCACAGCGCGGCGCTCGAGGGCCACTCGGACGCCGACGTCGGCCTGCACGCCCTGTGCGACGCACTTCTCGCCACCATCGGCGCGGGAGACATCGGCCAGCACTTCCCGCCCAGCGACGCGCGCTGGCGCGCCGCCGATTCGTCGGCGTTCGTCAAGCACGCCGCCGGCTTGGTCCGTGAGCGGGGCGGCGTCGTCGCGCACGTGGACCTCACGCTGATGTGCGAGGCGCCGCGGGTGTCGCCCCATCGTACCGCCATGGTGGCACGCATCGCCGAAATCCTTGCGCTGGCGGCCGACCGCGTCAGCGTCAAGGCGACCACAACGGAACGCCTCGGCTTCACCGGGCGCGGAGAAGGTATCGCCGCGTCGGCGACGGCGACCGTGCGGCTGCCGTGGACTGCACCGCGATGAAGAAAGCACCGGCGGGACCTCCGCTGAACACGGCCTGGGCGCTGCTGGCGACGTGGTTCGGCGCCGGCCGCCTCCCGTTCGCGCCGGGCACCTGGGGATCCCTAGCCGCCCTTCCCTTCGCCGCCGTGCTGCTCTGGCTTGCCGGGCCGTGGGCTCTGGCGGCCGGCGCCGCCGTGTTCTTCTTCGTCGGGCTGTGGGCGGCACTGCGCTACGTCAAGGCAACCGGACGGGTCGACCCCGCCGACGTGGTGATTGACGAGGTGGTCGGGCAATGGATCGCGCTCATCCTCGTGCCGTACTCGCTCGAAGGCGTGCTGCTGTCGGTCGTCTTCTTCCGCGCCTTCGACATCCTGAAGCCCTGGCCGATTCGCTGGATCGAGCAGCGCTGGCCCGGACCACTCGGCGTCATGCTCGACGACGTGGTGGCAGGACTGGCCGCACTCGCCTGCATGGCCGTGGTGCGCTGGATCGGCGGATGAGCCCCTTCGATCCCACGCTGGCGGCGAGAGCGACGGAGTTCGTCGCGGCGTGCACGCGCGCGCAACTCACCTTGGCGGTGGCGGAGTCCTGCACCGGCGGATTGCTGGCCGGCCTCATCACCGCAGTGCCGGGCTCGTCGGCCGTGCTGCAACTGGGCGTGGTCGCCTACGCCGACGCTGCGAAATCCGGAGTGCTGCAGGTCCCCAAAAGCGCCCTTGGCCACGGCGCCGTCAGCGCCCAGGTTGCGCTCGCCATGGCGGAAGCCGTCCTCCGGTTGGGGCGTGCCGAGCTAGCCGCGGCGATCACGGGCATTGCCGGCCCGGGCGGTGGCAGCGAAGCCAAGCCGGTAGGCCTCGTGTACATCGCCGCGGTGCGTCGCGGGCGGCCGGCCAACGCGCAGCGGTTCCTGTTCGGCGAGCGCGGCCGCTCACAGGTGCGCGCCGCGTCGGTGAGCGCCGCGCTAAGCATGCTCGAGGCATTGCTGCAGGCGTCGTGAGCGTGGAACTCCCGGACTTGCCGCGCATGCGCGGCGTACACGTACTGCAAGCATTCCTGGTGGTGGCGGGCCTTACGCTCGGCCTGCTGGTGACGGCGTTCTTCGCCTATGGCGTCCTGGTCATCTTCGGGTACGAAGGCACCACGGTGTTGTCGTTGCCGCTCCTGTTCGCGCTCGAGGCGGTGGCGATCCTCGGCGGGATCCACTATTCGCTAGTGTGCACCGGCCGCGTGAGCTGGCAGGAGCTCGGCTGGGTGCCGGTCCGGTCCGGGTGGCTGGCGCTCGCGGCACTGACGTGCGTTGCCATCTACGTCGTGATGATCGGCGTGCAATCGGTGCTGCGCGCGATCAGCGGCGGCATCGAGATCGGCATGCTGCCCGAGGCGTTCGTGCTGTTCCCGCGCTCGGTGTTTGGCTTCCTGGGCAGCCTCGTATTCGGCGCCGTTGCGGTGCCGATTGCCGAGGAGTTCTTGTTCCGTGGTCTGTTGTTCCGCTGGATGCGCGACCGCTGGGGCTTCTCCGTCGGCGCGGTTGCCAGCGCGCTGGTGTTCGCCTTGGCGCATCCGCCGGCCGCCGGCTCGGCGCCGATGATCTTCCTGATCGGACTGGCGCTTGCGTACTTCTACGAGCGCTCCGGCTCTCTGTGGCCGAGCATGGTGCTGCATGGCGTGAACAACGGCATCGGCATCCTGTTCATCTACGTGGCCCTGTCGCTGGGAAGCGCACCGACGCTCTAAGTACGGCTTCTATAACGCGGTCACTTCACCGCTGCGTACGTCCTGCTGTTGCTGCCAGACTGGGCTACTTGGCGCCGGACGCCGTCTGCACGCGCCGCTGACGCCGCGGCTGCTCGCCGAACAGGTCGCGCGCGCGGGCCTCGAACGATCGCACCATGTGATGCACGGCGCGATGGAAGACCGCGCCCATCATGGTCTGCAGCAGGAAACTCTTGAAGGCGAAGTCGATGCTGAAGTCGATCTTCACGCCTTCGACGTCGCGCGACTTGGCGCGCGAGAACTCCCACAGGTTGTCCAGGTATCTGAAAGGCCCCTTGATGCCGACGACCTCGATGCGGCGCGGCCGCTCCAGGATCACGCGCGATGTGTAGGTCTCGGTCAGCGGCCCGTAGCCAATGCCGAGGCCGGCGATGAGCTCGCCGTCCTTGCGCTCGACGATGCGCACGCCCGTGCACCACGGCAGAAACTCGGGGTACTTCTCGATGTCCGCCACCATGTCGAACATCTGCGCGACGGTGTAGGGGAGAACGCGCGTCTCCTTGTGATGGTGCATCAGGCGCTCGCGCCGTGCCCAATGCTGGCAGCGCGCGCCGCCCTGAGCCGCGCGAAGTCGTCCCCGGCGTGATAGGACGACCGCGTCAGCGGCGAGCACGCGGCGAGCAGGAAGCCCTTCCCCATGGCGTAGCGGCGCAGCTCCTCGAACTCGTCGGGCGGCACGAAGCGATCGACCGGCGCGTGCTCCAACGTCGGCTGCAGGTACTGGCCGATGGTGAGGAAGTCCACCCCGGCCGAGCGCATGTCATCCATGACCTGCAGCACCTCGGCCTTGGTCTCGCCGAGGCCGACCATCAGGCCCGACTTGGTGAAGATCATCGGATCGCGCTGCTTCGCCTCCTGCAGCAGGCGCAGCGAATGGAAGTAGCGCGCGCCGGGCCGGATGGTGGGATAGAGGCGCGGCACCGTCTCGACGTTGTGGTTGTAGACGTCGGGCTTGGCCGCGACGAGCGCGGCGATGGCGCCGTCCTTGCGCAGGAAATCGGGCGTCAGTACTTCGATAGTGGTGCCGGGCACCTCGGCGCGCAGGCGCTGGATGACCCTGACGAAGTGCCCCGCGCCGCCGTCATCGAGATCGTCGCGGTCGACCGACGTGACGACGACGTGCGCGAGACCGAGCTTTTTCACCGACAGCGCGACGTTGTCGGGCTCGAACGGATCGACGTGCTTCGGCTGGCCGGTGGCGACGTTGCAGAACGAGCAGGCGCGCGTGCACACGTCGCCGAGGATCATCACCGTGGCGTGGCCGTGGGACCAGCACTCGCCGATGTTGGGGCACGCCGCCTCCTCGCACACGGTGTGCAGGTTGGCCGCGCGCATCAGACGGCGCGTCTGGTGATAGCCCTCGGACGTGGGGGCCTTGACGCGAATCCACGGCGGCTTCGGCTTGCGCAGCGGGGCCGCGGCTGAAGCGGGGGCGTCGATGGAGGAGGCTTCGCTCAAGTCAAATCCCTTGGCTCACAAGTGTATCCGGCGACCGAGGGCGTCAAGCACGGACTCGTGCATCATCTCGGACAGGGTCGGATGCGGGAAGATGGTCTCGGCCAAGGCGGCCGCCGTGGTCTCGTGGGTCTTGGCCACCACGTAGCCTTGGATCAGTTCGGTGACCTCGGCCCCGATCATGTGGGCGCCCAACAGCTCGCCGGTCTTGGCGTCGAACACGGTCTTCACGAGGCCCTCGGGCTCGCCGAGGGCGATGGCCTTGCCGTTGCCGATGTAAGACATGCGGCCGACCCTCACTTCCCGGCCGCCCTCCTTGGCCTTGGCCTCGGTCAAGCCGACGCTCGCCACCTGGGGCATCGAGTAGGTGCAGCCGGGAATGGTGGTGACGTCGAGGGGGTGCGTCTCCTTGCCGGCGATGCGCTCGACACAGACGACGCCCTCGTGGCTGGCCTTGTGGGCCAGCCATGGCGGCCCGACCAGGTCGCCGATCGCATACAGCCCTTTGACGCCGGTCTCGCCCCATTGGTTGACCACGACGTGGGTATTGTCGACCTTCACGCGGGTTGCTTCCAGGCCGAGGTTCTCGACGTTGCCGACAATGCCGACGGCCGAGATGATCCGCTCCACCTCGATGCGCTGCTCGCCCGCAGGCGTGGCGACGGTTGCGGACACTCCATCCGCCGTCCTCTTCAGAGCGGTGACCCGCGCCTTGGTGTGGATTGCGATGCCTTGGGCCGCGAACTGCTTGGCGGCGAACGCGGAAATTTCCTCGTCCTCGACCGGCAGGATGCGGTCGAGGATCTCCACCACTGTCACGGCCGCCCCCATCTGGCGGTAGAAGCTGGTGAACTCGATGCCGATGGCGCCGGAGCCGACGACCAGCAGCGACTTCGGCAGTGCATTGGGGATCATCGCCTCGCGATAGGTCCAGATGCGCTCTCCGTCCGCCTCGAGACCAGGCAGCTGGCGGGCGCGGGCGCCGGTGGCGAGCACGATGTGCGGCGACGCAAGCTCGGCGACGATCCTGCCGTCCTTCTCGACGGCTATCGTGCCAGGCGCCGCGAGACGGCCGCGGCCGTCGTAGACCTTCACCTTGTTCTTCTTGAGGAGACCGGCAACCCCCATCGACAGGCGCTTCGCCACCTTGCGGCTGCGCGCCACGACCTTGGTCATGTCGAAGCGGATGTTGTCGGCGGCGAAGCCAAACTCGTCGAGATGATGCAGCAGGTGATGGATCTCGGAGGCGCGCAGCAGCGCCTTGGTCGGAATGCACCCCCAGTTGAGGCAGATGCCGCCGAGGTGCTCCGCCTCCACCAGGGCGGTGCTCATGCCGAGCTGCGACGCGCGGATGGCGGCGACGTAGCCGCCGGGGCCGCCGCCGACGACGACGAGGTCGAACTTCTCAGCCATGGTGGTGCTCGCGTGGCCGATCAGAGCAGCATGGTCATCGGCTCCTCGAGGAAGCCTTTGACGGCGGCGAGGAAGTTGGCACCGATGGCGCCGTCGACGACGCGATGGTCGCACGACAAGGTGATTTTCATCACGGTGGCGATGGCCAGGGCGCCGTGCTTGACCACCGGGCGTTTCTCCCCCGCGCCGACGGCAAGGATGCCGGCCTGGGGCGGATTGATGATGGCGCCAAAGTTCTTCACTCCGTACATGCCGAGGTTCGAGATGGTGAAGCCGCCTCCCTTATACTCCTCGGGAATGAGCTTGCCGGCGCGTGCCTTTTCGGCGAGCGCCTTCATCTCGGTCGAGATCTCTGCCAGGCCCTTCTGGTCGGCGTGGCGGAGGATGGGCGTGATGAGTCCGTTCGGCAGCGCCACGGCGACCGCAACGTCGATGGACGACAGGCGCAAGGTGCCGGTCGCCGTCACCTGCGCGTTCATCTCCGGCACCTTGCGCAGCGCAAAGGCAACGGCGCGGATGACGAAATCGTTGACGCTGAGCTTGTGGGAGTCCGTCTTGGCGTTCAGCTCTGCGCGGGCCTCCAGCAGGCGGTCGATGACGCAATCGGCGCTCAGATAGATGTGCGGGATCGTCCGCCACGCCTCGGCGAGGCGCTCCGCGGTGATGCGGCGGATGTTGTTGTGCGGAACGAGCGTGCCGGCTTCCGTGGGGAGCGGCGGGGCCTTCGCCGCAACGGGCACGACGCCCTTCGGTGCGCCGGCGAGATCGCGCTGGACGATGCGGCCGCCGGGGCCGCTGCCTTTCAGCGTCGCGAGGTCGATGCCCTGCTCCTTCGTCAGCTTGCGCGCGAGCGGGCTCGCCAGGATGCGGCCGCCGGAGCCGTTGGGCCGCGTGGGCGGCGGCGATGGGGCGGCTGACTTGGCGGCGGGTGCAGGCGTGGGCGGCGGAGCTGGGCCAACCGGCTTCACCTCGACCTTCTTGTCGAGAGCAGACTTGTCCTCGCACTCCTCCAGGAGCATGGCGATGACGCTGTTCACCTTCACCCCGGCGGTGCCGGCCGGCACCACGATGCGCCCGAGGGTACCGCCGTCGGCGGCCTCCAGCTCCATCGTCGCCTTGTCGGTCTCGATCTCGGCGATCACCTCGCCCGGCTTCACCGTGTCGCCTTCGCGCTTGCGCCACGTGGCGAGACGGCCCTCCGTCATGGTGGGCGAAAGCGCCGGCATGGTCACCGGAATCGGCACTAGCGGTACAACACCGACTTGGCAGCCGCCACGACGTGCTCGGGCTTGGACAGCGCGAGCTTCTCGAGGTTGGCGGCGTACGGCAGCGGCACGTCCTGGCCGGTAACGCGCGCCGGCGGCGCATCGAGGTCGTCGAAGGCGTGTTGCACTACCAACGCGGCGATCTCGGCCCCGATGCCGCAGGTGGGCCAGGCCTCTTCGACCGAGACGATGCGGTTGGTCTTGCGCACCGAGGCGAGGATCGTCTCGATGTCGAGCGGACGCAGCGTGCGCAGGTCGATCACTTCGGCCTCGATGCCGTCCTTCGCCAGATCGTCGGCGGCGGCAAGCGAGTGCGCGACCGAGATCGAGTGCGCGACGATGGTAACGTGCTTGCCTTCGCGGGCGATGCGCGCCTTGCCGATGGGCAGCACGTAATCGCCGGCCGGAACCTCGAATGAGCGGCCGTACAACAGCTCGTTCTCGAGGAACACGACGGGATTGGGATCGCGGATCGCCGCCTTGAGAAGGCCTTTGGCGTCGGCCGCAGTGTACGGCGAGATGACCTTGAGGCCCGGCACGCTGGCGTACCACGCCGAGAAGTCCTGGCTGTGTTGCGCGGCAACGCGCGCGGCCGGCCCGTTGGGGCCGCGGAAGACGATCGGCACCGGCATCTGGCCGCCCGACATGTAAAGTGTCTTCGCCGCCGAGTTGACAATGTGGTCGATCGCCTGCATGGCGAAGTTGAACGTCATGAACTCGACGATCGGCTTCAGGCCCGCGTAGGCCGCGCCGACGCCGACGCCGGCAAAGCCGTACTCGGTGATGGGCGTGTCCACCACGCGTCTCGGGCCGAACTCGGCCAACAGGCCCTGGCTGACCTTGTAGGCGCCCTCGTACTGCGCGACTTCCTCGCCCATCAGGAACACGTCGGGATCGCGACGCATCTCCTCCGCCATGGCGTCGCGCAGCGCGTCGCGCACCGTCTGCGTGACAGTCGCGGCGCCGGCGGCCGGCTCGGTCGAAGCGGGCTTTGGCCTATTGGGCTCCTTCACCGGTACCGGCTTCTGCGCCAGCCGCGCCTGCACGGGCTTCGGTTGCGGCGCCGGGCCGCGTTCGGGCGCCTTGGGCGGCGACTTGTCTAGCGCGGCCTTGTCCTCGCCGTCGCTGAGCAGCAGCGCGATGACCTCGTTCACCGGAACTTCGTCGCTGCCCTCCGGAACAACCACCTTGCCGAGCACGCCCTCGTCGGCGGCCTCGAGCTCCATCGTGGCCTTGTCCGTCTCGATCTCCGCCAGCACGTCGCCGGAGGCCACCTTCTCGCCGACCGACTTGCGCCAGCGGGCGATGCGCCCGTGGGTCATGGTCGGCGACAGTGCGGGCATGCGGACGGCGGTCGGCACGCTAGGCGTCCAACAGCACGTCGGTGTAGAGCTCGGACGGATCGGGCTCTGGGCTTTGTTGGGCAAACTCGGCGGCCGCGGTGATGCGGTCCCTGATCTCACGATCGATGGCTTTGAGCGAGTCCTCGTCCAGGCCAGCCTTGATCAGACGCCCACGCAAATGGTCGATGGGATCGCGTTCGGTCTTCACCTTGTCGACCTCCTCGCGCGTGCGGTACTTGGCGGGATCGGACATGGAGTGACCGCGATAGCGGTACGTCATCATCTCGAGGATCATCGGGCCCTCGCTGCGCGCGTAGGCGACAGCCTCGTCGGCAGCGGCGCGTACGGTCAGCACGTCCATGCCATCCACCTGGCGCCCAGGGATGCCGAAGCTCTCCCCGCGCTTGGACAGCTGAGTCTGCGCCGACGAGCGCGCCACCGACGTGCCCATGGCGTACTGGTTGTTCTCGATGACGAACAGGATGGGCAGCTTCCACAGCTGCGCCATGTTGAAGGACTCGGCGACCTGCCCCTGGTTGGCGGCACCGTCGCCGAAATAGGCGAGCACAATGTTGTCGGTGTCGCGATAGCGCGCGGCGAAAGCGAGACCCAGGCCGAGTGACGCCGGCGTGCCTACAATGCCGTGGCCGCCGAAGAAGTTTTTCTCGCGCGAGAACATGTGCATCGAGCCGCCTTTGCCGCGCGAGTAGCCGTCGACGCGGCCGGTGAGCTCGGCCATGACGCCCTTCGGGTTCATGCCCGTCGCCAGCATGTGGCCGTGATCGCGGTAGCTGGTGATGACCATGTCGTCGGCCGTGATGGCGGCCTGCATGCCGACCACGACCGCTTCCTGGCCGATGTAGAGGTGGCAGAAGCCGCCGATCAGCCCCATGCCATACAGCTGCCCGGCCTTCTCCTCGAAACGGCGGATGAGCAGCATGTCGCGGTAGTAGGCGAGCATCTCGTCGCGCGAGGGGGACTTGGCCGCGCTGCCGTTGCCGCCGCCGTTCGCCGGCTTGCCGCCGGAGGGAGCGCTCTTCGTGGCCTTGCTAACCATGGGCGGCGGCATTCTACCGTCAAGCGAGGCGGAAATCCTTGCGCACCAAAGGGGTGTGCCCGCGCAGAGCGTCGCAGGCGGCAAGGAAATGTCCGCCGGCCTAGCGGCCGAGGATGATTATTTCGTCGGGGCGGGCAAGTCCGAGGACCGCGCGGGCCCGCTCATCCAAGAGGTCGCGGTCGAGGGCTTCCTCGCGCAGCAGGTTGACGCGGTGCTCGAGAGCGGCAATGCGAGTCCGGTTCAACACTTGGCGCTTCTGTAGCGCCTCGAGCTGACCGCAGAGACGGAACCACTCTTCGATGCCGCGATCGCCCTGCACTGCGTGGTAGCCGAAATAGGCGATGGCCGACGCGCCGAGGAGCGTCGCAAGAGCCGTGCGCGAGCGTTGCCGCAGCTCGAAGAGACCCACGCGCTCAGAGAATCACGTCGCGGGCGAAAACACAACGCCAGGATTGCTCGCAACGACGCCGGCGGTCATCGCGAGGAGCGCGGCGACGAAGCAATCCAGGAGCGGTCTTCTTGGCTCAGCGCTTTAGCACGCTCGCGCCGGCGTACAGCGCGTTTTCGCCGAGCATCTCCTCGATGCGCAGCAGCTGGTTGTACTTCGCCAGGCGGTCGGACCGGCTGAGCGATCCCGTCTTGATCTGGCCGGCGTTGGTAGCGACGGCGAGGTCGGCGATGGTGGAGTCTTCCGTCTCGCCCGAGCGGTGCGAGATGACGACGCGGTAGTTGGCGCGCTGGGCCATCTCGACCGACTCGAGAGTCTCGGTAAGGGTGCCGATCTGGTTGACCTTCACCAGGACGGCGTTGGCGACGCCTTTCTGGATGCCTTCGGCAATGCGCTTGGTGTTGGTGACGAACAGGTCGTCGCCCACCAGCTGCACGTTGTCGCCGATGGCCTTGGTCAACGCATCCCAGCCGCCCCAATCGTCCTCGGCCATGCCGTCTTCGATCGAGACGATCGGGTAGTCGCGCACCAGCTCCTCGTAGTAGGCGACCATCTGCTTCGAATTGAGGCTCTTCTTTTCGCCCTTCAGCTCGTACGACCCGCCTTTCGGGCCGCCCTTGAAGAACTCGGTCGAGGCGGCGTCGAGACTGATGAACATGTCCTTGCCGGCCTTCACGCCGGCATCGCCGATTGCCTCGAGGAGCACGTCGAGCGCTGCGCGGATGCCGCCGAGGTTCTTGGGCGCGAAGCCGCCTTCGTCGCCGACCGCCGTGTTGCGCCCCATCTTCTTGAGGCGCGCCTTGAGCGCATGGAAGACCGAAGCACCCATCTCCATCGCCTGGGTGAAGGTCTTGGCCGCGGTCGGCAGGATCATGAACTCCTGGAAGTCGAGGCCGTTGTCGGCGTGCGCTCCGCCGTTGATGACGTTCATCATCGGCACCGGCAACACCTTGGCGTTGACGCCGCCGAGATACGCGTAGAGCGGCATGCCCGCATCGTCGGCAGCGGCGCGCGCCACGGCGAGGCTCACCCCGAGGATCGCGTTGGCGCCGAGTCGCTTCTTGTTGGGGGTGCCGTCGAGCTCGATCATCGTGCGATCGATGCGCACCTGGTCCCGGGCGTCGAAGCCCGACAGCGCGTCGAAGATGTCGGAGTTGACCGCTTCGACCGCCTTCAATACGCCCTTGCCGCCGAGACGCTTGCCGCCGTCGCGCAGTTCGTGAGCCTCGTGGGCGCCCGTGGAAGCGCCACTCGGCACCGCCGCGCGTCCCTTGGCGCCGCTTTCCAGCGTGACGTCAACCTCGACGGTCGGGTTACCGCGCGAATCGAAGATCTCGCGCGCCGTGATGTCGGCAATTGCGGTCATGGACCTCTGACGTATGTAGTGCGAAAACGGCCTAGCCGTCTTGGCGGGTCTTGGTTATCCGGTCGAGTGCGATAACGGTTTCCAGGAGTTCCGGCAAGTCCCGGAGACGCACCATGTTGGGTCCGTCGCTGGGAGCGTTGTCGGGGTCCTGGTGGGTTTCCATGAAAATGGCGGCAACTCCGACCGCCGCCGCGGCGCGCGCCAGCACTGGAACGTGCCTACGCTCCCCGCCGGTGCGGTCGCCGAGCCCACCCGGCTGCTGCACCGAATGGGTGGCGTCGAACACCACGGGATAGCCGGTCTCAGCCATCACCGGCAGGGCGCGGAAGTCCGACACCAGCGTGTTGTAGCCGAACGAGGCGCCGCGCTCGGTGAGCAGGATGTTGTGGTTGCCGGTGCTCGCCACCTTGGCGGCGACGTTCCTCATATCCCACGGCGCGAGGAACTGGCCCTTCTTGACGTTGATCACCCGGCCCGTCTTGCCGGCAGCGATCAGCAGATCGGTCTGGCGGCACAGGAACGCGGGGATCTGCAGTACGTCGACGACCGTGGCGACGGGCGCGCATTGGTCGGCGTCGTGCACGTCGGTGAGCACCGGACAGCCGACCTTCGCTTTGACGTCGGCAAAAACCTGCAGCGCGGCATCGAGACCGACGCCGCGGAAGGCATCGCCCTTGGTGCGGTTGGCTTTGTCGAACGACGTTTTGTAGATCAGGCCGATGCCGAGCTTTTTGGTCAGCTCGGCGAGCGCGCCCGCCATCTCGAAGGCGTGTGCCCGGCTTTCCATCGCACACGGACCGGCGATGAGCGCCAGGGGCCGGTCATTGGCGACGGTGACGTTGCCGACCTGCACGGTGCGCACACCCGCACCGACCTTCGTGCGATCGGATGCCATCAGACGAGTCGCGACTGCTTCACTGCCGCCTCGACGAACGACGCGAACAGCGGGTGCGGCGCGAACGGCTTGGATTTCAGCTCCGGGTGGAACTGCACGCCGACGAACCACGGATGCGTTGGAATCTCGACGATCTCGGGAAGGCTGCGATCGGGCGACATGCCGGAGAAGACCAACCCTTTGTCCTCGAGCTGCTGCTTGTAGTTGATGTTGATCTCGTAGCGGTGGCGATGGCGCTCCTGGATGCGGTCGCTGCCGTAGATCGCCCGCGCCTTGGTGCCGGGCAGCAGGTCGCACGGGTACTCGCCGAGGCGCATGGTGCCGCCGAGGTTGCCGCCGCGCTCACGGCGCTCGACCTGGTTGCCACGTTGCCACTCGGTCATCACGCCGACGACGGCGACCTTGTAGTTGTTGAACTCGGACGAGCCCGCGCCTTCGATGCCGGCGAGATTGCGCGCCGCCTCGATTACCGCCATCTGCATGCCGAGGCAGATGCCAAAATAGGGAATGTTGCGCTCGCGCGCCAGCTTTGCCGCGGCGATCTTGCCCTCGGTGCCGCGCTCGCCGAAGCCGCCCGGCACGAGAATGCCGTCGACGCCTTCGAGCTGGTGGATCGGCGCGTCGTCGCTTTCGAAGAGTTCGGCGTCGAGCCACTGCAGCTCGGGCATGACGCGGTTGGCGATGCTGCCGTGCATGAGCGCCTCGGACAGCGACTTGTAGGCGTCCTTCAGCCCGGTGTACTTGCCGACGATGGCAATGTTGACCTTGCCCTCGGGCGCGGTGACACGCTGGACGATGTCGTGCCAGCGGCCAAGGTCGGGGCGCGGCGCGTCCTTGATGCCGAAGGCGCGCAGGACGACGTCATCGAGTCCTTCCTCGTGGTAGCGCAGCGGCACCTCGTAGATGCTCTTCACGTCGAGGGCCTGGATCACCGCGTCGCCGCGCACGTTGCAGAACAGCGCCATCTTCTTGCGCTCGCCCTCGGGGATCGGGCGGTCGCAGCGGCACAACAGGATGTCGGGCTGGATGCCGATCGAGCGCAGCTCCTTCACCGAGTGCTGCGTCGGCTTGGTCTTCAGCTCGCCGGCGGAGGGGATGTAGGGCAGCAGCGTGAGGTGCACGTACACCGTGCGCTCGGGCCCGAGGTCGTTGCGCAACTGGCGGATGGCCTCGAGGAACGGCTGGCCCTCGATGTCGCCGACCGTGCCGCCGATCTCGCACAGGACGAAGTCGTGCCCCTCGGTGTCCTTGAGTACGAATTGCTTGATGGCGTCGGTGACGTGCGGGATGACCTGGACCGTGCCACCGAGGTAATCGCCGCGCCGTTCCGCCGCGATGATGTCGCTGTAGATGCGCCCCGTCGTGACGCTGTCGGACTGGCGAGCCGGCACGCCGGTGAAACGCTCGTAATGGCCCAGGTCGAGGTCGGTCTCGGCGCCGTCGTCGGTGACGTACACCTCGCCGTGCTGGTAGGGGCTCATCGTGCCCGGGTCGACGTTGAGGTACGGATCGAGCTTACGCAGCCGCACCTTGTAGCTGCGCGCTTGCAGCAACGCGCCCAACGCGGCGGAGGCGAGACCTTTTCCCAGGGAGGAGACCACGCCGCCGGTAACAAAAATGAACCGCGTCATGGACCTGCACCCTACTACATGTGGGACTAGAGGCGCCAACGAAAGCTGGCCCTAGCGACAAACGCACACCGTCGCGAACGGCGGCCGCATGGGCCGCCGGCAGAAGCGGCCTACGGAACTCCGCCGCCCGGCGCCGGAGCGGGCGTCGGCGGGAACGGATTCTGGCCGGGCGGAAACGCGGGCGCCGGAACGACCGGGCTCTGGTTCGCCGGCGCGGGCGCCGGCACCACCGGAGCGGGCACCACGGGGGCCGGTTGTTGCGCTGGAGGCTGTGCGCCAGCGGGAACGACGGGAGGCGCCAGGGCCGGGCCGGGAATCGGCGCCGGCGTCGGGAACTGGATCGGCGGCAGCTCGGGCGCGCGGTCGAGCACCGAGCCACGCCGCTCGCCGCCGGTCAGCACCGCCAGCAGGATGCTGGTGCCCAAGAACGCCGCCGCAAGGATCGCCGTGGTGCGCGTCAGCAGGTTGGCCGTGGCGCGGCCGCTCATCAGGCCCAGACCCCCCGAGGCGCCGCCGCCGCCCATGCCGAGGCCGCCGCCCTCGCTGCGCTGCAACAGGACGACGCCGATCAAAGCGATCGCCAGCATGACGTGAATGACGAGGACGAGCTTGAGCATCCGATCTCGGGTGGCGGAGGGTCAGGAGCCGCGTGGACCAAGGTCCGCCGCGGACGTGGGGTTATAGCACAGGGCCGAACGATGACTAGCTGGGACGGCTGGCGACGCAGTTCAACCCGCGGCGGCACCCGCATCGAGTCTGCCCCGCCTCCGCTCCTTGGGCGAGACGCGTTGGCGGATCCAGCCCGCCAGGGTCACGCCAAGGCCGAGCGCGAGCACGATCCAGCCGGGGTTCATCCAGCCGTCGAGCGTGAAATTGCTGGAGAGGAACGCCCAGGCGCTGAGGCGGCCGTTGGAGTTGATGGCGAAGAACGCCGCGTGGCCGATCATGGTCGCCGCCGCGGCGAAGATGCTGAGCCCGATCAGCCACGGCGTCGGCATGGTGCCGCGCCAGGCGTACAGCACGCGGTAGAGCAGCAGCAACACCAACGAGCCGGCGAGCACATGACCCTCCGGGTCGTAGGTCTTGATGAGCAGCAGATAGAAGTGGAGCATCGCCAGGACCCCCACCGCGTAGACGAACTGGTGCAGCCGCCGCCACCGCGCGCCGCCGAGCCGCTTCACCATGGCGTCGGTGGACGTCACCGCCAGCGGCAGCATCGCTAGCACGGCGATCGTCCCCACCAGCAGGTAGAACCGCAGGACGACTTCGGAGCCGATGCGGCCCCAGTCGTAGGCCATGTACGGCACGTACACCCACAGGTGCACGGCGGAGTAGGTGAACGCGGCAATGCCAATCATGCGCCGCACGGTGATCAGCTTCGGCCACTGCAGGACGCGGCGCAGCGGCGTGATCGCCAGCGTGACGATGATGAAGCGCAGCCCCCACAGGCCGGTCTCGTTGAGCAGCACCTTGAGAGGAAAGCCGCCGAGGTTGCCGGTGAAATAGCGCCAGGCGATCCACACGCCCGGCGCCACCACCAGCACGAATACCGCCGCCTTGAGCGGCGCAAAGGTGCCGGCCTTGTCGGTGAACGGCGCCAGGGAACGGCGCCGGAGTTCCGCCGCCGTCAGGGCCACCCGCGCCCGTCCCTTACGCCTTCACCCGCACCGGGGCGGAGACTTCCGAGGGCTTCGGTACCGCCTCGATGATGGACCAGAAGGTGTCCGACTTGAGGCTGGCGCCACCCACCAGCGCGCCGTTGACGTGCGGGACGCGCAGGATGTCGTGGGCGTTCTTCTCGTTGACGGAGCCGCCGTAGAGGATGCGGATGGCGAATCCGTCGTAATCGAAGCGCTCGAACAGGAGGTCACGGATCTGCTGGTGCACCTCGGCGATCTCGGCGGAGGTCGGCGTGCGGCCGGTGCCGATCGCCCACACCGGCTCGTAGGCGATGACCGTGTTGCCCGAATGGCAACTCTCCGGCACGGACTCCTCGAGCTGCTTGGTGACCACCTCGATGGTCTTGCCGGCGTCGCGCTCTTCTTGCGTCTCGCCGATGCAGATGATCGCCGTCATGCGCGTGCGGTGCACCGCTTCCGCCTTGGCCCGCACCAGTTCGTTGGTCTCGTGATGGTCGCGGCGTCGCTCGGAATGGCCGACGATGACGCACGCGCACCCCAAGTTGGCGATCTGCTCGGCGGAGACGTCGCCGGTGTGCGCGCCGTTGGCGAGCTGGCTGCAGTCTTGCGCTCCCACCTTGATCGGCGTCGGGGCCAGGAACGCGCACAAGGAGCCGGCGATGGTGATGGGCGGGCAGACGGCCACGTCCACCGGCGGACCCATCCGGTTCATCATGCGCTCGGCGACGTCGTTGGCGAGCTGATGGCCATCGTTGTGGAAGGTGTTCATCTTCCAGTTGCCGGCGATCAATGGAATCGGTGCGTTCGCCATCCGCGTCTCCTGCCTGCGCTGCGACTAGTTTCGGACGTTCGGAACAACGGCACCCCCCCCCCCCCCCGCGAGCTGCTTGTTGCGGATTTCCCTGGCCGTCTCCTCGATGGCCAGGAACCGCAGCGCGGTGGAGGGATGCGTGCCGCCCCGCAGATGAATAGCACCTGGGTCGAGCACGGCGAAGCGCCGGATAACATCCGCGGCGTTCTCGACGTTGTAGCCGGCGCGGGCGGCGTAATAGGTACCGACGTAGTCGGCCTCGGACTCGTGGTCTTGGCTGTTCAGGCGAGCCCCCATGGTGGCCCCCTGTACGGCCAGGCCGATGCCGACCGCGGCGCCGAGGGGCCCTGCGGCCAGCAGCGCGCCGCTGGCTCCCAGGATGCCGCCGGTGACCGCGTTCTGGGTCGAGGTATCGCGGTGGCCGAGGACCTTGTGCGCCAGCTCGTGACCGACGATCAGGGCAAGCTCGTCGTCGGTCTTCACGAAGCGAAGCAGGCCGGTCGTGACCTCGACCTTGGAGCCGTCGGCGAACGCAACGATGCGCTCGGAGCGGCGCAGGCCGAAGCCGTAGTCGCAGGCCTTCTCGGCACTCATGGCCATGGTGATCGTCTCGTCGCCGCGCTTGACCGTGAGGGCGATGGGGCCGTTCGCGGCCGCGGCGCGGAGGGAATTCATCATCTCGGCCTGGCCACGCGCACCCGTCCCAACGTCGACGCCGCCGACATCGAGGATGCGATCGCCGACGCGGATGCCGCTGCGGTCGGCGGGGCTGCCGGCGATGACGTGAAAGACCCACGGCTGGTCGTCGACGTCGTTGGCGCCGATCGGATTGCCGAACACCTTGCGGGCCGCCGCACGCTGCGCGTTGGGAAACCCACCGGCATTGGTGGCCATCATGCCGGTGTAGAGCGGCCCGGCCTTGGGGCAGTGCGCCGCATTGGCCCGGGCGATGTTGGCGAACACGGTGCTCGCCTGGATGAGGTGGTCGCGATAGTCGGTGAGGAAGATCTCGTTCTGCTTCTCGACCTCTGCGATCGCCAGCTTGGTGTCTACCTCCGGCAGGAGCTTCGTCCGCCCCGCACACGCCGTCAGAAGAACGCACGCTAAGATACTGGACGTACTACGCATATACCCCATCCGTGCTGAGTGGGTCATAGCCGCCGATGTGGATTCCGGAAGCGCGTGGACGATCCCCGCCGCCAATGCGGGCCCTCCGGTACCCTGCTCGTATCCGGGGTTGCTACCTCCGTCGAGGCAGGAGACGCTCTCCCTCCCGCGCCCTCGACACGCGTGCAGGCGCTATGGTGCCGGCGGCGCCTTGAACTCCGGTAGCACGGGCCTGCCCGACGTCTGCTTGGCGGCGATTTCCGCCGCAGTTTGCTCCAGTGCCAGAAACCGGACCGCCGTGGACGGGTGCGTCGAGCCCGCCAGGTGGATGCCGCCGGGGTTGCGCACGGCGAACCGCCGCCACAGGTCGGCACTGCCCCGTACCTCGAATCCAGCGCGTGCCGCGTAGTAGGCGCCTACGTAGTCGGCTTCCGATTCGAACTCTTGGCTGAACGCACCTCTGCCGATTTGTGCGCCCAGGTCCGCCGTATTGATGCCAGCCAGTGCGCCGATCAATCCTCCGATCAAGGCGCCGGCGGCCGCGTTCACGCGCGACTTTTCGATGTGGCGTTGGGTGTTGTGAGCGAGCTCGTGGCCAATGACCATGGCCAAGTCCTCGTCGTGGCTCGCGAAGCGCAACATGCCTTGCGTGACGATGACGTTCTCGCCGTCGGCGTATGCGTTGAGCTCGTCGGACGGATCGACCGCGAACCCATAGTTTCAAATCCTCTCCGCCGTCACGGTGAAGTTCAGCGGCGCCCCGCCCCGCTCCACGGCAATCGTGGCCACAGGATTGGCGGCAGGCAGGGTGCGTATCGAGCGATTGTACCGATTGTTTGCGGCCGTCCCGGTCGCGATCGCCGCGCCGTTCACGCTGACTATCCGGTCGCCAATCGCCAGGCCCGCGCGTTGCGCCGGACTATCCGGCGCCACGTAGTGAACGACCACGCCGTCGCCCGCCCCCATCACCTTGCGGGCCGCCTCCTGCAGGTCGCGAGGGAAGATCGCGATTGTGGTGGTCATGGCGCCGATGTAGGCGGCTGCCGCGTTCGCGCAGAGGTCGGCATTCGCCCTGGCGATTTGCACGAAAACACCGTGGCCGCGCCGTAGCGCTGCCACGTAGTCCTCCAAGAACAGCTCGTGCTGGCGCTGCGCCTCGGCACGGGCGCGCTCCGCATCGACGCCCCGGCATCATCGCCGTCGGCCCGGCGCACCCCGCGGCACACGCAGCGCAGAGCGCGGCCGCAAGTACTCCCCCGCGCATACCGCATCCCCCTATGGCGGCGTAATCGGAGATGCTAGTCCAGCGCTCCGGGGTACGCTAACGATCGCGCAAGACCATTGACTTCCCGCGGAATCGGACGCACTTCGGCCACTAGAATCCTCCACCCAGCTCCTGCCCCATGCTCGGTACCCTTCGCACCTATTCGCGGTCTTGGATCTTCCGGGGCCTGCTCATCGTCCTCGCCGGCACCTTCGCCCTCTATTTCGGCACGGGTGGCACGATTTTCTCGAGCCTCGCCAATCAGCCGGTGGCGACCGTCGGCGACATCGAGATCACCCAGAGCGAGTTCGCCGAGGCGTATCGGCAGCGTTATCTCGACCTCGGTGGGCGGCTGACCCCGGACCAGGCACGCCAGTTCGGCCTGCCTTTCTCGGTGCTCTCCGACCTCGTCGGCGGCGCGCTGGTCGACAATGCTGCGCGAGACTTGGGCATCGCGGTCTCGGATGCGCTGCTGGCGGCCGACATCCGCGCCCAGGTCGGGGCTCTGAATCCGGCGATGTACCAGAGCCTGCTGCGCCAGCAGGGACTCACCGTTCCCATGTTCGAGGACATGGTGCGCCGGGATCTCACGCGCTCGCAGCTGAGCGCCGCGGTCGCGCCCCGCCCGCAGGTGCCGCGCCTGCTGTCCGAGTCGCTCTACCGCCACCGGCAGCAGAAGCGCGTGGTGGACTATGTTCTCATCCCCGCCGCGGACGCGACCGACCTGCCGCCGCCCGACGACGCGGCTCTGACCGAGTTCTACACCGCCAACGTCCGCCGCTACACGGCGCCGGAGTTCCGCGACTTCGTCTTCATCGCGCTGCAGCCGAAGGACGTGGTCGACTCGGTGCGGGTCACCGATGCCGCGCTGGCGGCCGAGTACCAAGGCCGTATCCAGGAGTTCACTTCTCCCGACACGCGTGGCCTGTCGCAGCTGTTCTTCGCCACCGAGGCGGAGGCCACGTCGGCGCGCAAGCGCATAGAGGAAGGCGTGGCGTTCGCCGAGGCGGGCCGTGCCCCGGCGGCGACTCCCGCACCCGCACCGGCCACTCCGGCTGCCGCGCCCGGCGCCGCCCCTGCCCCGGCGGCCCAGGCTGCCGCGCCGATCATCGACGCAACGAGCATCGGCATTCGCCGCCGCGAGGACCTCGCCCCGGAAATCGCCGAAGCCGTCTTCGCGTTGCCGGAAGGCGCGATCAGCCAGCCTCTGCGCAGCGCATTCGGCTGGCACATCTACCGTGTCGACTCGGTACAGCGCGGCGGCACGCGCCCTCTCGCCGAGGTGCAGGAGCAGCTGCGAGTCGAGCTCGCCCAGGAGCAGGCCCTGACCGAGCTCTACCACCTGTCCGTGTCACTGGATGACGCGCTCGCCGCCGGCTCCACCCTGGAGCAGGCAGCGCAGAAGCTCGGACTCAAGGCGGATCGCGTCGTCGTCGACGCCCAGGGCCGGGACCGCGCGGGCCTGCCCGAGCCGGCGCTGCCGCCGTTTGCGCAGTTGCTGACTACCGCATTCCGCACCGAGCGCGGCCGTGAGTCGCGGGTCGTCGACGTGCCCGAAGGCGGCTACTTCGTGCTGCGGGTGGACAATGTCACTGCGCCGGCGCCCATTCCGCTCGCCGAGATCAACGACCGCGTCAGGGCCGACTGGATCGCCGCCGAGCGCAACAAGCGCACCGAAGCGCTGGCGCAGGACTTCCTCGACAAGGCGAAGAACAACGGCGACTTCGTTGCCTATGCAGCCGAGGCAGGCCACACGGTGCAGACCACCCCGCCGTTCACGCGCACCGGCCTCGGGCTGGACGTGATCGGTTCGCTGTCACCTCAGCTCATCACCCAGATGTTCCAGGGCAGCGTCGGCACCATAGCCATGGCGCCGGTGATCGCCGGTGGCTATGCCGTCGGCCGTCTCAAGGAGATCTTTGCCGTCGACCCCACCGAGGCACAGGAAGCGGTCAACACCATTCGCGACGAGATCGCGCGCGCGATGTCTAACGACATCCTGAGCGCCTATCAGACCGCGCTGCGCGCTCGCTACGGCATCGCCGTCAACCAGCGCGCCCTCGACCAGGCGCTGACGGTCGCAACCCAAAGCCTGCCGACGGTCCCGACCAACCGCTGACGATGGCGCTGCATCCGGCGACGACGGCGTTCACCAAGCACTACGACCTGGGCAAAGCCCAGGTCGTGTGGACGGACCTGGTCGCCGACATGGAGACGCCCGTCTCGGCGATGCTCAAGCTGGCCAAGGGGCAGCCCAACTCATTCCTGCTGGAGTCGGTCGAGCGCGGCGCCAATCGCGGACGCTACTCGATCATCGGCCTGCGCCCGGACGTGATCTGGCGCTGCAGCGGCAATCGCGCCGAGTTGGCGCGCGACGCCGACGCCGGTCCGGTGCGGTTCGCTGCCGCGGCCGAGGACGCCCTCGCCTCCTTGCGCGCGCTGGTGCGCGAGTCACGCATGGAGCTGCCCAGTGAGCTGCCGCCCATGGCTTCGGCGCTGATGGGCTATGCCGGCTACGACATGGTGCGCCTGGTCGAGCGCATCCCGAACAAGAACCCCGACGTTCTTGGCGTGCCCGACGGCATGTTCGTGCGCCCTACGGTGATGGCGATCTTCGACTCGGTGAAGGACGTCGTCAACATCGTCACGCCGGTGTGGCCGAAGCCAGGGGTGACCGCGGCGCAGGCACTGTCGCGCGCCACCGAGCGGCTCGAGCGCGCCATGCGCGACCTGGAGACACCGCTGCACCCCGGCACGGCCACCACCGACGTCTCGGCGCTGCCGGAACCGACCTCGAACCGGACGCGCGCCCAGTATCACGCCATGGTCGCCAAGGCGAAGGAGTACATCGCCGCCGGCGACATCTTTCAGGTGGTGCCGTCGCAGCGCATGAAAGTGCCGTTCACGCTGCCGCCGTTCGCGCTCTACCGCGCGCTGCGCCGCACCAATCCCTCGCCGTTCATGTTCTTCCTCGACTTCGACGGTTTCGCGGTTGTGGGCTCCAGCCCCGAGGTGCTGGTGCGCCTGCGTGACGACACGGTGTCGATCCGGCCCATCGCCGGCACGCGCCCGCGCGGCGCGACCCACGCCGAGGATTCGCGGCTCGCCGAGGAGATGCTCGCCGACCCCAAGGAGCGCGCCGAGCACCTGATGCTGCTCGACCTCGGCCGCAACGATGTTGGCCGCGTGGCGCGCATCGGCACCGTCAAGGTGACCGACAAGATGATCGTCGAGCGTTACTCGCACGTCATGCACATCGTGTCCAACGTCGAGGGCAAGATCGACCCCAAGCACGACGCGATGGACGCGCTGCTCGCCGGCTTTCCGGCCGGCACCGTTTCGGGCGCGCCGAAGGTGCGCGCCATGGAGATCATCGACGAGCTGGAGAGCGAGCGGCGCGGCATCTATGCCGGCGCCATCGGGTACCTGTCGGCCAATGGCAGCATGGACACCTGCATCGCCTTGCGCACCGCGGTGGTGAAGGACGGCGTCATGTATGTCCAAGCCGGCGGTGGCGTCGTTGCCGACTCGGACCCCGAGGCCGAGTACCAGGAGAGCCGCAACAAGGCGAAGGCGCTGCTGCGCGCCGCGGAAGAAGCCGTGCGCTTCGCCACCAGCGACGACAAGAGCTTGTAACTACAGTCCTTGCGAGCGAAGGCAAGCAATCCAGGCGTTGTCTTTTCTCGGCGCCGCAGCGAAACACCCCGCAGTCTACATCGTCGCTGGCGCCCGCAACGGCACGCTCTATCCGGGAGTCACCTCCGACTTCGTGAGGCACGCGTGCGAGGATCGCCGAGGCGTGGTGCCGGGATTCGCCTCGCGCTACGCCTGCAAGTTGATCGCTTGGCTCGAGGCGCACGCCGATATGCCAGCGGCCCTCGCCGCAGCGCAGTGGAAACGCCGGCGGGTGTCTCACCGTCTCAGCGCATCCGCCCGGTGGAGTCGAGCGGCTCAGGCTCTCCGACGATCCTGACGTGCATCGAAAAGCCGGCTGAGCTGAAGCCGGGGCCGGAGCCCAAGGCCGAGGCGAAGATGGAAACCGTCCGCACCGACCGGGACGCCCTCCGCGCCAACCGCAAGGGCGAGCCCGAAACCAGGGAAGCGAAGCTCGACGTGAAGCCGGTCGAGACCAAGGTGGAGGTCAAACCGGAGGGCAAGACCGAAAACCCTAAGGACGGCTTGGTCCGTCTCGAGGAGCGCCCGCAGGAAGCGCGGGAGCGGATCAAGACGGAAATCGAGAAGCGCCAGGCCGAAACCGATCGGCGCAATCGCGATGACGACCGCCGCAAGCGCGACGGATCGTAAGGACGTCCGCTACGGCGTCGCGCGCGCCAGCAGGTTTGCCGGTGCGGCAGCCGCCAAGGCACTGACCGGAACGAGAACGAACCCGCGTTCGGCAAGCGATGGCAGCCACGCCTCGAGCACATCGAGCGTGGCTGCCTTAGGATGGGCGATGGCGATGGCGCTGCCGTCGCGGCGCGCCACCGCCTCGAGCTCGCGCAGCCGCGCGCGGATGGCGTCCGGCGTCTCGTCGTTGTCCAGGAACACGTCGCGCGCCAGGTAGGTGACACCGGCGGCGCGGCTGACCGAGCGGCCCACTGACTGTCCCGTGGTCAGCGAGTCGAGAAACAGAAGCCCGCGCCGGGACAGCTCGGCCATCAGCGCCTGCATCGCGCGCCGATCGGCGGTGAAGCGGCTGCCCATGTGGTTGTTGACGCCGACCACCCCGTCGACGCGAGAAAGCGCCCACTCCATCCGGCGCTGCAGTTCGTCGCCGGCCAGTCCGGTGCGCAGCACGTTGGGCCCCGGATCGACGTCCTCGACCTCGGGCGTCAGTGCTGCTGGGGTGCGAAGAGATCCTCCAGGATCGGGCACTCGGGACGCTCGTCGCCGTGGCACGAGTGCACCAGCTTCTCGAGCGTCGCCCGCATGCCTTGCAGCTCGGCGAGCTTGCGGTCGATGTCGGAGATGCGCGACTGGGCGATCGTGCGCACGTCGCTGCTCGCGCGTTGGCGGTCCCGGTAGAGGCCGAGCAGCTCGCCGACCTGGCTGACCGAGAACCCCAGCGCGCGAGCGCGGCTTACGAAGCGCAGTGTCTCGACGTCGGCCTCGTTGTAGTCGCGGTAGCCGTTCGGCGTGCGACTGGCTTCCGCCAACAGGCCCACACTCTCGTAATATCGGATCGTCTTCGCGGGCACGCCGGAACGCGCCGCAGCTTGGCCGATGTACATGGTGTCCTCTACGGGTAAACCCTATCATCATGTAGGGTAAACTCTCTCGTTACTAGAGGGTCAAGCTGCCTCGTCTCCCTTGACGCCCGGAGCGCCCCGGAGTTTGTTGCGATTGCCGAAACGACGCCGCAGTTGTTCATTTGGATAGCGAGCATTTGCTCGTAAGATATGGAAATGCTTGTTGTTATCGATAACTACGACAGCTTCACCTACAACCTGGTGCATTTCCTAGGGGAGCTGGGCGCCGAGTCGCACGTGCTCCGCAACGATGCCAAGACGGCAGATCAAGTCCTGGTGCTAAAGCCCTCTGCAATTGTGCTTTCTCCCGGACCCTGCGACCCCGATCGCGCCGGCATTTGCATCGACTTGGTGCGCAAGGCGGCCGGCAGGGTGCCGGTCCTCGGCGTCTGCCTCGGCCACCAGACCATTGGCCAGGTCTTTGGCGGGCATGTCATCCGTGCCCCCGTCGCCATGCACGGCAAACTCAGCCGCATTCGCCATCAAGGCGGGGGCGTGTTCGCGGGTCTGAAGAAGAACTTCGAGGCTACCCGCTATCACTCGCTCATCGTCGAGCGCAGCACCCTGCCCGCCGAGCTCGAGATCACCGCGGAGACCAACGACGGCCTCATCATGGGTCTCGCCCACAAGAAGCACGCCATCCACGGTGTGCAATTCCACCCCGAAAGCATCGCCTCCGAGCAGGGCCACAAGCTGCTCGGCAACTTCCTGCGCCTCGCCGGCATGCCGGTGCGCGAGCTGCCCGAAGCGGCCTGAGGCGATGGCCGAGCCCCGCAGCCTCAAGCCGCTGATCGGCCGCGTTGCCGCCGGCGAGCGTCTGTCGCGCGGCGAGGCGCGCGAAGCGGTCGACATCATGATGTCGGGCGAGGCGACGCCGGCGCAAATCGGCGCGTTCCTCATGGGCCTGCGCGTGCGCGGCGAGACGGTGGACGAGATCGCCGGCGCTGCCGAGGGCATGCGCGCCAAGGCGCTCCCCATCCGCGCGCCGGCCGGAGCCATCGACGTGGTCGGCACGGGCGGGGACGCCCGCGGCAGCTACAACGTCTCGACCGCCTCGGCCATCGTCGTCGCCGGCTGCGGCGTGCCGGTCGCCAAGCACGGCAACCGCGCCATGTCGTCGAAGTGCGGCTCGGCCGACGTGCTCGCCGCTCTCGGCGTCGCCATCGAATGCGATCCCAACCTGGTGCAGCGCTCCCTCGACGAGGCGGGGCTGTGCTTCATGTTGGCGCCCAAGCACCACGCCGCCATGAAGCACGTCGGCCCGACCCGCGTGGAGATGGGCACCCGCACCATCTTCAACCTGCTCGGCCCGCTTTCGAACCCAGCCGGCGTTAAGCGCTATCTGCTCGGTGTGTTCTCGCCGCAGTGGGTCGTGCCCCTCGCCCGCGTGCTCGGCCAGCTTGGCGCCGAGCGCGCCTGGGTGGTGCACGGCTCCGACGGCCTCGACGAGATCACCATCACCGGCTCCACCAAGGTCGCGGAGCTGAAGGACGGCAAGGTGCGCGTCTTCGAGATTGCTCCCAAGGACGCGGGCCTTGCGGCCGGCAAGCCCGACGACATCAAGGGCGCCGATGCGGCGACCAACGCCAAGGCCATGCGCAGCGTCCTTTCCGGCGAGCCGAGCGCCTTCCGCGACATCGTGCTGCTCAACGCGGCGGCAGCGCTGGTGGTGGCGGGAAAGGCCCATGACCTCCGTCAGGGCGCCGTCCTCGCCGCCCAGGCGATCGCCTCGGGCAAGGCCAACGCCGCGCTCGACAGGATGGTGACGGTCACCACCGCCGCGGTCCCGGCCTAGCGATGGGCGAAAGCGTCCTCGCCAAGATCTGCGCCGACAAGCGCGAGCACATCCGCGCCCAGCGCAAGGCCAAGCCCATCGGCGCGATCGAGCGCGAGGCCAAGGCCGCCTCCCCCGTGCGCGGGTTCGCCGCCGCGCTCGACAAGGCCGTCGCCCGCACTGGCACCGGACTTATCGCTGAGGTGAAGCGCGCCTCGCCCTCCAAGAGCACGCTGCGCACCGAGTTCGCGCCTGCCGATCTCGCCAAGGCCTACCAAGCCGGAGGCGCCGCGTGCCTCTCCGTGCTGACCGACACGCCGTATTTCAAGGGATCGGACGCCGACCTGGTCGCGGCGCGCAACGCCGTGATCCTGCCGGCGATCCGCAAGGACTTCCTGCTCGATCCCTACCAGGTGGTCGAGTCGCGGGCGTTGGGCGCCGACTGCATCCTGGTGATCCTCGCCGCCCTCGACGACATGCAGGCGGCGGAGATCGCGTCGGCGGCGCAAGAATGGAAAATGGACGTGCTGATCGAGGTGCACGATGAGCGCGAGATGGCGCGCGCGGCACACATCGGCGGCACTCTCATCGGCATCAACAACCGCAACCTTAAGACCCTGGCGATCGATCTCGCCACCACCGAGCGCCTGGCACCGCGCGCGCCCAAGGGCGTGCCCCTCGTGTGCGAGAGCGGCATCGAGACCGCCGCCGATGTGCAGCGCATGCGTCGCATCGGCGTGCAGCGCTTCCTGGTCGGCTCGGCGCTCATGGTGCAGGCCGATGTCGCCCGGGCCGTGCGCGACCTGCTGGCACCCGAGGCGAAGCGGGCGGCAAGCTGATGGGCAAGCTGACGCATCTGGATGACAAGGGACAGGCCCACATGGTGGACGTGGGCGCCAAGGGCGTGACCGAGCGCATCGCCCGCGCCGCCGCCACCATCACCATGGAGCCCGCGACCCTGGCCCTGATCATGGAAGGCGGCGTCGCCAAGGGCGACGTCATGGCGACGGCGCGGCTCGCCGGCATCATGGCGGCCAAGCGCACGCCCGACCTCATTCCGTTGTGCCACCCGCTGGCGCTGACCAAGGTGTCGGTCGAGCTCACCCCGGATGCCCAGCGCAGCGCCATCGACATCGTCGCTACCTGCAAGGTGTCGGGGCAAACGGGAGTCGAGATGGAGGCGCTGACCGCCGCCTCGGTTGCCGCCCTCACCGTCTATGACATGTGCAAGGCGGTCGATCGCGGCATGACCATCTCCGGCATCCGCCTGCTCCACAAGTCCGGCGGCATGTCCGGCACGTGGAGTGCGCCTGGCGGCGGGCCGGGGCACGCGCCCGATTCCCCCTAGCGCCATGATCTCCGTCGACGAGGCGCGGCAGCGGATAGCCGCGGCGATGGGCCCCGTCGGCAGCGAGGTTCTTCCTCTCGACCAGGCGCTGGGGCGCGTGCTCGCCGAGGACGTCGCTGCCCGCGTCAGCCAGCCGCCGGTGGCCGTCTCCGCCATGGACGGCTACGCCGTGCGCGCCGCCGACGTCCAATCCGCGCCCGTCACCTTGCGCCGCGGCGGCGAAGCGCCGGCGGGAGGCTCCTATCCCGGCAAGGTCAAAGCCGGCGAGACGGTGCGCATCTTCACCGGTGGTCCGCTGCCGGCGGGTGCCGATACCGTGGTGCTCCAGGAAAACACCGAGGCGAGCGGCGCGTCGGTGGTGGTCAAGCAGGCAAGCGCGCTCGGCCGTCACGTTCGCGGCGCCGGCCTCGACTTCCAGGCCGGACAGGTCCTCCTCCGCGCCGGCCGCCGCCTGCGGGCGCGCGACATCGGCCTCGCTGCGGCGATGAACGTCCCCGCGCTGCAGGTGCGCAAGCGGCCGCGTGTCGCGGTGCTCAGCACGGGCTCGGAACTCGTGCCTGCCGGCGGCACCCCAGGCCCCAACCAGATCATCGATGCCAACGGCCCCGCTCTCGCCGCGGTGTTGCGCTCCTTCGGCGCCGAGCCCGTGACTCTCGGCATCGCCCGCGACGACGTAGCGGTGCTGCAGGAAGCCGCTGCGGGGGCACGCGGCGCCGACCTTCTTCTCACCCTCGGAGGCGCGTCCGTCGGCGAGCACGACCTGATCCAGAAGGCGCTCGGCTCCCAAGGGCTCGCCATGGACTTCTGGAAGGTGGCGATCCGACCCGGCAAGCCGCTGATGTTCGGCCGCCTCGGCGACATGCCCCTGTTGGGGCTGCCGGGCAATCCCGTTTCGGCGCTGGTGTGCGCCTTGGTGTTCGTGCGCGCCGCGATCGACGCGCTGCTCGGCGCCGAAGCCGACCGCGAGCCGGTGACCGCCATCCTCGGCCGCGACCTCGACGCCAACGACGGCCGCCAGGACTACCTGCGCAGCGAACTCGGCCGGCGCGCCGACGGATCGCTCGTGGCAACGCCGCTCGCCCGTCAGGACAGCTCCATGCTCGCTAGCCTGGCGTCCTCGGGCTGCCTGGTCGTGCGGCCGCCGAACGCCCCGCCCCTGCGCGCGGGCGCGATGGTGCCGGTCATTCCATTCAGCCTGGGACCCGAGGGGTTCTAGCGGCCGCGGGGTGACGGCCCGCCGCCGGCGCAGGAAAGCCGTTGACCCCCCGTTAGAACTAAACTAGAACATGTGCCGATGTTTAGTTTTTGTTCTACCGCTAGGTCCGATCCCGAGCGGTGGTTCCTTCGGGGGCGCGGCGCATGTTGACCCGCAAGCAGCACGAACTTCTTATGTTCATCAATGAGAGGCTTTCCTCCTCCGGGGTGTCGCCCTCGTTCGACGAGATGAAGGAGGCCCTGAACCTCCGGTCCAAGTCCGGTATCCACCGCCTGGTCACCGCTTTGGAGGAGCGTGGCTTCATCCGCCGCCTCGCGCATCGCGCGCGGGCGCTCGAGGTCCTCAAGCTGCCCGAGCAGTCGGTCCCGAGCAGCGGTCCCGCCATCACCAAGGCCTCGGTGATCCGGCCCGATTTCGCCGGCCGCCGGCCGAGCCTGCCACCGCCCTCCTCGACCGAGACGCGCACCCTGCCGCTCTACGGCCGCATCGCCGCCGGCACGCCCATCGAGGTGCTGCGCGACCAGTCGAGCTTCGTCGAGGTGCCGACCACCCTGCTCGAAACGGGTGAGCACTATGCCCTGGAAGTGTCCGGTGACTCGATGATCGACGCCGGCGTCTTCGACGGCGACACCGTCATCATCCAGCGCACCGACTCGGCCGACAACGGCACCATCGTCGTCGCCATCGTGGACAACGAGGAAGTCACGCTCAAGCGCCTGCGCCGCAAGCACAACTCCGTCGCCTTGGAGTCGGCCAACGAGGCTTACGAGACCCGCATCTTCGGCCCGGACCGGGTGCAGGTGCAGGGCAAGCTGGTCGGCTTGATGCGCAAGTACAATTAGCGCTGGGCGCTGCTCAGAAGTCTTCGTCGTTGCGAGCGAAGCGAAGCTATCCAGGCGTTGTCCTCTAAGTCGCCCCGCGCTCAGGTCCTCACCCTGAGCCTGTCGGAGAGTGAGCAGGCGCGCGCCACCCTTAAAACCCTGAGCTGAGCCGCTCGCCTCGAGGTACCCCGGTCTCGGTACCCGTACCGCCGATGCGAGGAAGACATGTCCAAGGTCCCTGCCGCGCTGATCGGCGTCGCCTTGATCGCTGCGCCGGGCTTCGCATTTGCCGACGAGGCCAAGGGCGCCATCACCGCCATCCTGCCCGACAACAAGGCCATCGTGCTCGACGGCTACACCTACATCTTCCCGGCCGAGATCCAGATCGCCGACTTCAAGCCGGGCCATGGTGACCATCGTCTACTCCGTCGAGCCGGCCGAGCCGGGAATGGATGCGATGGACGTCCGCAAGCGGCTCGTCACCAAGGTCACGAAGTAGGGCTCGGGCGCGCCGCAAGATGCGGCGCACCTTCTCTCAGGGCCGAACCGGCCCTCACACCGGATGCCCTCGGGGCGCCGGCCGTCCCAGCCAAACCAAAGCATGGAGGAAACGATGCGCAGTCTCGTGGGCGTTTCGTTGTTTCCGTCGCGGCGCTGGCTGGCACGCCTGCGCCGGCCGCCGCGGTGCAGGGCCGCGTCGAGGCGATCAACTCGCAGACTCGCACGGTGACTCTGAACGGCGTCGCCTACGTCTTCCCAGAGAACATCGGCATGGTGCACCTGATCCCCAGCGACCAAGTAGTCCTCACCTTCAACACCACCGGCCAGGGTAACGTGGTCGAGAAGGCAACGAAGACGAACTAGTCCCGCTCGCGCGGCCGCGGCAGCACCCACGGCCGTTCGCCGCGGGTGTCGGCGACTGTCCGCACGCGGATGCCGTCCTCCTTCAGCCACACGGCGACCGCACCTTCCCGCCACACGTCGATGCGGTCGATCACGCGCGCGGCGCACGGCACGAACACGGCGACGGCGGCGACGACCAGGTCGGCAACGCGGCAGTCTTCCACCAGGGCTTCCTCTTCCTGCACCAGGGCGACGATCTTCCCGTTGGCTCGGTAGAGACACCCCAGTCCGTCACAGCGCAGGCGTCCGTCCGTGGTCACCGCGCCCGTCTGCGGCCAGCGCCCGCCGGCCTCGCGCCCGTCGCGGCGCAACCACGTGTCGATGGTGAAGTTCGAGCGCGACGACGACACCCACAAGCCGCCATCCGCCGCGCGGACTGCCATGTAGGTGGCGTCCTCGCTCACCAGGACATCGGGCTGCGCGACGAACGCGGCGCTCGCCAGGCCTGCCGCGAGGAATGGGATGCCTGCCAATCGCCACCGTATCTGCCACAAACACAGCCACAGGCCGGCCAGCGTAACCAGCGCCAATCCCGTGACGGGCATCGCCGGAAGCGTCACGGCCGCGCCCGGCCAGGATGCGACCTCCGTTCCCACGGCGAGCATCGCATCGATGCCCCACCCCATGGGATGCAGTGCCAGCGCCTCGATCCCGAACGGCATCAACGCGAACGTGGTCACTGCCCACGGCATGATCCACAGTCCGGTGATCGGCACGACCACCAGGTTCGCGGCAAGCGAATAGGTCGAGAAGCGGTCGAAGTGGTAGATGGCGAACGGCGCTGTCGCGAGGCCCGCGACGAGCGTCGAAAGGCCGACACCGAACAGGTAGAGCGTCACCTTGCGCACCATGCCCGCGTCGCGATTCCACCGCGCGAACGGCTCGCGCGCCAGCTCGTAGGTGGCGATCAGCGCGACGACCGCCGCGAAAGACATCTGGAAGCTGGGACCAAGCAGGCTGTGCGGAGAGATGATCAGCACTGCCACCGCCGCCCATCCGACCAGGCGCATCGAAAACGGGCGCCGGTCGAGGAGGATGGCCACCATGGCCAGGCACAGCATCAGGAACGAGCGTTCCGTCGGCGCTGTTGCTCCGGCCAGCACGAAATAGCCGAATGAGCCGAGCAGCGCGATCGCCGCCGCCCACTTCTTGATGGGAAAGCGTAAGGCGATCGGCTCGATGAGCGCAAGCACCGCGCGGCTGCTGAAGAACAAGATGCCGGCCAGCAGACCGAAATGGAGCCCAGAGATCGAGATGATGTGGGCAAGGCCGGAGTCGCGCAGCGCATTCCAGGTTTCGTCGTCGATGCCCGCGCGCTCTCCCGTGGTGAGCGCCGCTGCGACGGCGCCTGTCTGCCCCTCCAATACTGCATGGATCCGCTGCGAAAGACGCTGCCGGAACCCGGCTACGGCGTCGCGCCAGTCGGGACCGGAGCGCGCCACAATGGTGGCGGCGCTCACCGCGTACCCTACGGCGCCGATGCCCTGGAACCACGCGTCGCGCGCGAAGTCGAACGCGCCCGGTGCGGCGGGCGGCGACGGCGGCAGCAACACCGCGCGCAGCGACACGCGCTGACCGGGAGAGATCGCTTCGCCGCGCGCGCGCACGGTGATGCGAATCTTGGCGGGAGTCTGCTCCCGCGCGAGCCCGTCGATCGCCAGGTCGGCGAGCGTCAGGCGGCGGTCGTCCGGGCGCTGCTCTACGAGGGTCACCCTGCCGGTCACGCTGACCGGGCCGATCTGGCGTTGCACGACGGGCGCGGCCGCCATCGCGGCGCGCACCTGCGCCGCGGTGAACCCAAGCCCGCTGGCGGCCAGGAAGAAGCCCAGCAGCAGCCCGGCCATCCGGCCCCGCAACGCAACCCCGACGGCGACGGCCAAAGCGACGAGTGTCGGCCCGAGCCAGGGGGACGGTTCGAACCGCAAAGCGAAGTAGGCGGTGACGCCAGCGCCGATCGCCACCGGCAGCCATAGGGCCCAACGCTCGCGCTCGGCAAGGAAGGCTGCAGACAGCGACCCGAGGAGCGCCGCCGCCCTGGCGCCGCCCAGCAGCTGTGGGCTGTGCGGAGCCTCCTGCCTTAGGTTCATTGCTCCCCTCTAGTATCGATGCGAGTCTTCTCGCACTTACCCGGCCTGCTTGACTAGATACATAATGTGCGCTACATATAGTGTTATCACCTCACCCAGCGCCAGCCCAGGCCTGCAGCCGTTCGACGAATTACCGGCACCGCTCCGGCCCGTTGATCGCCCGTAGACTCCGTTTTCCGGAGTGGAAAATGAACAAACCAGCGGCGCCCTGCTAAACATGCCGCCCCCGAGTAGCGAGCCAAACGGAAGAACATGCCGCCGATCACCCGCTTTGCGCCCTCACCCACCGGCATGCTGCACATCGGCAGCGCGCGTACGGCCTTGTTCAACTGGCTGTACTCCAAACACACGGGAGGCACGTTCCTGCTGCGCATCGAGGACACCGACGCCGAGCGCTCGACGCCCGAGGCGGTCGAGGCCATCTACGAGGGCTTGCGTTGGCTCGGCCTCGACTGGGACGGCGATCCCATCCTTCAGTCCAAGCGCGCGGCGCGGCACCGCGAGGTCGCGGAGCAGATGCTCGCCGCCGGCAACGCCTACCACTGCTACTGCTCGCCCGAGGAGCTCGAGGCCATGCGCGCCGAGCAGAAGGCGAAAGGCGTGCCCATGCGCTACGACGGCCGCTGGCGCGACCGCGACCCCAAAGACGCGCCGTCGGGCGTGAAGCCGGTCATCCGCCTCAAGGCGCCGCGTGAGGGTGAAACGATCATCCGCGACAGGGTGCAGGGCGACGTGCGCATCGCCGCCGAGCAACTCGACGACATGGTGCTGCTGCGCGCCGACGGCAGCCCGACCTACATGCTCGCCGTCGTAGTGGACGACCACGACATGGAGATCACCCACGTGATCCGCGGCGTGGACCATCTAAACAACGCCGCGCGGCAGATGCAGATCTACCGTGCCATGGGCTGGGAGGTGCCGTCGTTCTCGCACATCCCGCTGATCCATGGGCCCGATGGTGCCAAGCTGTCCAAGCGTCACGGCGCGCTCGGCGTCGCCGAGTACGAGCGCATGGGCTACCGGCCCGAAGCGATGCGCAACTACTTGGCGCGACTGGGCTGGTCGCATGGCGACGACGAGATCTTCTCCACCGAGCAGGCGATCGAGTGGTTCGACCTCGACGGCATCGGCCGCTCGGCGGCGCGCTTCGACTACGACAAGCTGCGCAGCCTGAACGCCCACTACATCCAGCAGGCCGCGGCCGAGGACCCGGCCGGGCTGATCGCCGAGGTAGTCGAGCGCATCCAGCGCCTGCCGGAGGTCGACCCCGCCAATTCGCCCCCGGCCCACGCGCTCGCCCAGCATGCGGACGCCGGGGGCCGGCTGCGAACGCTGCTGCCGGAGCTTGCCAAGCGCGCCAAGGACATGAACGAGTTGGCGATAAACGCCCTCCCCTACGTGGTGAGCGGCGCGCTGAGTCCGGACGCCAAGGCCAGCGGCCTGCTGACCCCCGACGCTCGCGCCATGCTGGGGCGTCTTGCACAGGCGCTCGACCGCAGTCCCGACTGGTCGCCGGAGGCGCTGGACGCCGCGATACGCTCCTTCGCGGCGCTTGAGTCGCGCAAGCTCGGCGACGTGGCGCAGCCCGTTCGCGCGGCGTTGACCGGCAGGGCCGTGTCCCCCGGCGTGTTCGAGATCATGGCGGCCCTTGGCCGCAGCGAGAGCCTCGCGCGGCTGCGCAAGCAGGCAGCATAGCGTTGCCTTGGCTTGTAGCAGGGGCGAATCGCCATATACTCCTTAGCAAGTTGCAGCGCGCCGGCGGGCGAATTGTCCGCCGGCTCGACGCGGTGAGGGATCCGGCCGCATGGCCAAAGAAGCGCCGAAGCCGACGACGCGAGCCGCGCCGCACGCTGTTGCTGCGCCGCGCGCTGCCGCGCTGCCCGAGGGAGCCGCCCGCAATACGGTGACGCTGATCGATAACTCGACCGGCAACTCCTATGAGTTTCCCCTGCAGCAGGGCAGCGTCGGGCCTGGCGTCTTCGACATCCGCAAGCTCTACAACGAGTCGGGCCTGTTCACGTTCGATCCGGGCTACATGTCGACCGCAAGCTGCGAGTCGAAGATCACCTACGTCGACGGCGAGGAAGGCGTCCTCCTCTACCGCGGCTATCCCATCGAGGAGCTGGCGGAGAAGAGTTCGTTCCTGGAAGTCGCGTACCTACTGCTCCACGGGGAGCTGCCCAACCACGAAGAGTTCCACGAATTCAGCACCAAGATCACCCGCCACACCATGATCCACGAGCAGCTGACCCAGCTGTTCCGCGGCTTCCGGCGTGACGCGCACCCGATGGCGGTCATGGTCGGCGTGGTCGGCGCGATGAGCGCGTTCTATCCCGGAGATTCCGCTGGCGCCGCGCATGCCGGCGAGCGGCTCTCCAACGTTCACCGCGTCATCGCCAAGGTGCCGACCATCGCGGCCATGGCCTACAAGTACTCGGTCGGCCAGCCGTTCATGTATCCGCGCAACGAGCTCTCGTTCGCCGGCAATTTCCTGCACATGGTGTTCGCGGTCCCTTCCGAGGAATACAAGGTCAACCCGGTGCTGGAGCGGGCGCTCGACGACATCTTCATCCTGCATGCCGACCACGAGCAGAACGCATCCACCTCGACCGTGCGTCTGGCGGGCTCGTCGGGTGCCAATCCGTTCGCCTGCATCGCCGCCGGCATCGCCTGCCTGTGGGGCCCGGCGCACGGCGGCGCCAACGAGGCCGTTCTCAACATGCTCGAAGATATCGGCAGTGTGAAGCGCATCCCCGAGTTTATCGCCCGCGCCAAGGACAAGGACGATCCGTTCCGGCTGATGGGATTCGGCCACCGCCTCTACAAGAACTTCGACCCGCGCGCCCAGGTGCTGCGCAAGCGCGCTCACGAGGTGCTGGACGAGCTCGGCATGCGCGACGAGCCGCTGCTCTTGCTTGCGCAGGAGCTCGAGCGCATCGCGCTGGAGGACGGTTACTTCGTCGAGCGTAAGCTGTACCCGAACGTCGACTTCTATTCGGGCATCATCCTGCGCGCGATGGGATTCCCCTCCGGCATGTTCACGGCCTTGTTTGCCGTGGCGCGCACCGTCGGCTGGTGCGCCCAGTGGGCCGAGATGTTGGCCGATCCGGCACAGAAGATCGGCAGGCCGCGCCAGCTGTACACCGGCGCGCCGAAGCGCGCTTACGTGCCCATGCCGAAGCGGCAATAGCGCGCGCTGCTACACCGCCGCCGTCGACGGGGGCACCTTTCCGTCGATCACCTTGAGGACCGCTTCCGCCGCCGCTTGCGAGGGCGTGCCGTTCGGCGGAGTGAGCATGCCGATGGCGTCCGCTGCCGCCTCCATCTGCGCCGCGCGATGCTCTTTGTCGGTGAGCACCGTCCGCACGGCCTCGTCGAGCCGCGCGGGCACGCAGTCGTGCTGCAGCAGCTCCGGCACGACGGCGCGGCGCACCAGGATGTTGACCAGGTTCACGTAGGGCGTCAGGGCGAGGCGCTTCACCAGCAACCACGTCAGCGGGTGCATGCGATAGGCGATGACGGCCGGTACCTTGGCCAGCGCCAGCTCCAGCGCTACGGTGCCGGAAGCTGCCAGAGCCGCGTCGCTCGCCGCCATGGCGTCATAGCGCTCGGCGCCGGGCACCACGACCGTGGGCACGCGCCAGACAGCGGTCGCCGCGCGGATGCTCGCCTCCAGGTGCGGCACCGCCGGCACGACCGCCACGAGGCGCTCGAATTCCTGCGCCAAGCGCTCGATGGTCGCACCGAACGGTTGCAGCAGCCGCCTGGTTTCGCTGTGCCGGCTTCCCGGCAGCACACACACGACGGTCGCGCCGGCGGGAAGCTTGTGGCGAGCGCGGAATGCAAAGCCATCGCCTTTGCCCGCGGCGGATTCGATCACCGGATGACCGACGAACGAGCTGCGCAGGCCCTCATCCTCGAAGTAGCGCGGCTCGAACGGCAGCAGCGACAGCAGGTGGTCGAACAGTGGCACGATCCTCTTGGCGCGGCCGGGCCGCCATGCCCACACGCTGGGCGCCACATAGTGAATGAGCGTTAGGCCCTGCGGCTTCAGGCGCCGCGCCAAGCGGAAGTTGAAGCCCGGCGAATCGATGGTGACCACCGCATCGGGACCGCTGCCCAGGGCGTGATCCTCGGTCTCGCGCAGCCGCCGGGCCAGGTGGCGGACCTTGGGCAGCACCTCGGCGATGCCCATCAGGCTGAGCTCCTGCATGGGGAACAGGGATGCCAGCCCCTGCGCCTCCATCGCCGGGCCGCCGACACCGGTGAACCGGACAGCACCGGCAGTAAGCGACTTCAGCGCAGCCATCAGGCCCGCCCCGAGGGCGTCGCCGGACGCCTCGCCCGCCACCACCATGATGTGCAGCGAGCGGCGGGCGCGGACCGTCGCCATGCTCAGAGTTGCAAGGCGAGTTCTGCCTCGCTCAGGCCGTAGACGAACATGCCGGCCGCGTTGGCGGCCTCGACGACCTTGCTGCGGCCCATCACCAGCGTGCCGCCCGCTTCGATGGCGAGGCCGGCCAGCCCTGCCGCGCGCGCACCGGCGATGGTGGCGGGACCGATCACCGGAAGATCCACGCGGCGCTCCTGGCCGGTCTTCTTCAGCTTGACCAAAACGCCGCCCTGCCCTTCGCGCCTTAGGTCAGCGCATCGCTGCAGGAGAACATCCGTGCCTTCGGCGGCCTCGACGCCCAGGACGATCCGCTGCTGAACCACCACGGCGTGACCTACGTCTACGTCGCCGAGGGCGTGTGCGACGGCAATTCCGCGCTCAATGTCGGCGCGATGGGACGCTTGCGGAGCATGCGCGCCCAACGGACCGGAGGGTGCAACCAGATCCTGCAGCAGGTCGTCGGGCCCAAGAACGCGGAAGCCTTCGCTCTCCAGCTCGTTGACCAGCACACGCAGCACGGCGTCGTCTCCGCCCGCCGCCGCGACCTTGGCAAGCACCAGCAACCCGCGGGCGTCCGGCCGCAGGGACGAAAGAGCCGGCCGGCGCAGCCGGCCGGCGAACACCACTGCCTGACAGGCGGCGTCGCGCAGATGCTTGAACGTCTTGCCGACCGCCGCAAGGTCCACCCACGCATGCCGCGTGCCCGTCACGACCCCGGGGTCGGTGAAGCCATTGAAGGCGATAATGAACGGCTCGCGGCCGCCCGCGCGGCACGCCTCGATCAGCAGGCCGGGGAGCTCGCCGCTGCCAGCGAGGATACCGACGGTCTGCGCGCTCAGCGCGGAAGCGACCGGCACCCTCAGCCGCCCCGAGCGACCTTGGGCTTACACAGCGCTCGGTCGGATTGCGCCTGGATGAACGACAGCACCTCCTCGACCAAGTCGTTGCCACCGAATTTCTCGCGCACGTCCGCCAGCCGCTCCTGGAAGGTCCCCTCCTCGCCGAAGAGCATGCGGTAGGCTTTCTGGAGGTCGTGGATCGCCTCGCGCTCGAAGCCGCGCCGCTTCAGGCCGACGAGGTTGAGGCCGGCGAGATGCGCGCGGTCGCCCATCACGGTGCCGAACGGGATCACGTCGGACTCAACGCCCGACATGCCGCCGATCATGGCGTGCGCGCCGATGCACACGAACTGGTGCACAGCCGACATCCCGCCGATGATGGCGCGGTCGCCGACGCGGACATGGCCCCCCAGCGTAGCGTTGTTGACCAGGATGACGTGGTTGCCGACTTGGCAATCATGGGCGACGTGCGCGCCCGCCATGATCAAGCAGTCATCGCCGATGCGCGTGATCATCCCGCCGCCACGCGTTCCCGGGTGGATAGTGACGTGCTCGCGAATGCGACAGCGGGACCCGATTACGAGCTCCGAAGGCTCACCATCGTACTTCAAGTCTTGCGGCGCGTGGCCAATGCAGGCGAATGGAAAAATCTCCACGCTCGCGCCAATGCGCGTCCTTCCCGCGACAACGACGTGGGAGTGCAGCACAGCATCGGGACCGAGCTCGACCTCGGCGTCTACGCGGCAGAACGGTCCGATGCGCGCCCCCGCGCCAATCCGCGCGCCGGCTGCGACCACCGCAGCCGGATGGATTTCGGCGTCGCCGCCGGCCGTCGGACACTCCAACGATTGCTGCCTAGCCATCCACCACCATGGCGCTGAAGTTGGCCTCAGCCACGACTTTGTCGTCCACCGTGCACTTACTGTCGAACTTCCACACGTTGCCGCGGCGATGCGTCCTGTTCACCAGAATGCGCATCGAGTCGCCCGGAACGACCGGCCTGCGAAAACGTGCGTTGTCGATTGCCAGGAAATAGACGAGCTTGCTGGAGCCCTGCAACTCGCGCTCCGAGTACGCCACCAGGACCGCGGCGGTCTGTGCCATGGCCTCGACAATCATTACACCCGGCATGATCGGCCGCCCCGGGAAGTGCCCCGCGAAGTGCGGCTCGTTGATCGACACGTTCTTGATGCCGACGGCGCTCTGATCAGGAACCATCTCGACGACCCGATCCACCATCAACATGGGATAGCGGTGCGGGATCATCTGCAAGATCTGCAGGATGTCGGCGGTTCCGACCTCGATGCCGGCCGTCTCGTTCATGACTCCTCCTGTGCCGGTCCAGCGGCTTCGGCGCGGGCCAGCCTGGCGATTGAGGCAGTTTGCCGGTGCCAGGCACGAATGGGAACCGCCGGGTAGCCGCCCACCTTCTCGCCAGGTCCTACGTCCCGAATCACGCCGCTGCCCCCGGCAATCTGCGCGCCGGCGCCGATGCGGAGGTGTCCCGCGATCCCGACCTGGCCGCCGATGGCGACGAAGTCCCCGACCACGGTGCTGCCCGCGATGCCCGACAGCCCGGCAACAATGCAGCCTCGGCCGAGTTGGACGTTGTGACCTATATGCACGAGGTTGTCGATCCAGCAGCCCGCCCCGACCACAGTATCGGGTCCGGAGCCGCGGTCGATCGTGGTATTGGCGCCGATCTCGCAGCCGTCGCCGATCATCACCCGCCCCAGCTGCGGAACACGAACGTGGCCCTTGGCGTCGGGGACAAAACCGAACCCATCCTGGCCGATCCGCGCGCCCGGATAGATGTTCACACGGGCGCCGATCACCGCATGACTGATGCTGGCGTTGGCACCGACCCGTGTTCCAGCGCCCAGCACCACGCCCCGGCCGATGCTCGCGCCGGAGCCAAGAAAACAGCCTTCGCCGATCTCGGCGTTGTCGCGGACGACGACCCCCGGCTCGATCGCGCAGCGCGCACCGATCCTGGCCTGCTTGGTGATGTGAGAGGCCGCCGCGATGCCCGGCTCGAGGGACGGCTCCGGGAACAGCATCGCCGCGGCAAGCGCAAACGTCCGGTGCGGATTGTCGCTGAGCAGCAGCACCGCCCCGTGGGGAGCCAAGGCACGGCTCTTGGGCCGCAGGGCAATCGCACCGGCGCGTGTGAGGCCGACATGATCGCGATAGCGCGGATCATCGAAGAAGGTCAGGTCTTCCGGGCCTGCAGCCTCAAGCGGCGCCACCGCGGCGATGCGAAGCTTCGCGTCGCCGACCAGATCGGCGCCGGTGCGCTCCGCCAGATCGGCCGCGGTGAAAGGGCCGCTCGCGGTAAAGAACCGCGGATCGGGCATTACCGCCCTTCGGGCGGCAGCGTCACCGCAACCGTCGGGAGGCGCTGGTCAACGCGTGCCAACGCGTCCGCCGTCAGATCGAGGCCGGGGGCAGGAACCAGCACGACGTTGCGGTCGAGCACCATGTTGAAGCCGCGCTCGCGCTGCAAGTCGCCCAGCGTCGTGACGATCGCGGCCGTCACTTTGCTCATCGCCTCGTTGAACAGGCGATCCAGGGTGCGATTGCGTTCCTCGACCAAGCGCTGGGCGCGGTCCACTGCGGTCTCGAACTCGCGGCGACGTTGTGCTAACGCCTCCGGAGCAAGAATGGCTTGCTGCCGCTGCAACTCTTGCTCGCGGGCACGCAGTTGGTCCTCGAGTTTGCTGATCTCGACCGAGTAGACCTCTTGGATCGCCGCCATCTGGCGCTGAATGTCCTTGGCCGCCAGCGAATTGGCGCGCACTTGCGCCACGTCGACGATAGCGATGACGGCGGGCGGAAGTGGCGTGGCGGCCGTCGCCGGCGGAGTGGCCTTGGGCGTCACCTGCGGCGCGGGCGCGGGCGCCTTCGGCGCCACCTGTGGCGCCGGCGCCGGGGCGGTGGTCTTGGGCGCGGCCTGTGCCCATGCGTCCGGCGCCATTGCATTGGATGCAATGAGCACGGCGGCCAGCAACACCAATACGCGAACCATCATGCGATCCTTTGTTGAAGACTAGAAGCGGCCGCCGATGCTGAAGCGGAAGCTCTCGGTCCGGTCGAACTCCTCCGTCTTGAGCGGCCGGGCGAACTCGAACCGGATCTGTCCGATCGGCGACATCCACGAAAGACCGGCGCCGTAGGTCACGCGCGGACTGGTGCTATCGAGAATGCCGCTGTCACCGGGCGGAATGCCGGGCCCCCACAACGCCCCAATCTCGGAGAAGACGAAGCCGCGAACGCCAAGGTCCTTGGGTAAGCCGACGGGAAAGCCCACCTCACCAGACATGACATAGTAGGCCCTGCCGCCGAGCGAATCGAGGGTATCCGCATCGCGCGGACCGATTCCCGAGTTGCGGAAGCCGCGGAAGCTATCGCCACCGATGAAGAAGCGGTCGGCAATGCTCAGGCTTTTGCCCAACCCCACGACGTGGCCGACGTTGAGGCTGAGCGTGCCAACCCAGTCCTCAGGCCACAGCGGCGTGTAGTACTCGGCGCCCGCAGTCGTGCGCAGGTAGCGCGCGTCGCCGCCCAACCCCGCCAACTCCTGATTGATCCGCAAGGCGTAACCTTCGGTAGGAAAGGCGACGTCGTTGCGGCGATCGTAAAGCAGCGAGTAGCTGATCGCGGAGACAACACGCGAACCCTCCTGCTCGCGGACATACCAAGAGGCGACCTGTCCGAGGCTTTTGAGCCCGACTTGGCGCAAGGTGTAGCGGAGATTCGACGTCAGATACTCGGTCAGCCGCACCCCGCCACGCAGCGAAAAACCTTGGGTAGACATCTCGTATGAAGACGTGCTGCGCAAATCGGTAGTCCGCGAGAAAACATCAAAGCCAGCGGAAACTCCGGTACCCAAGAAAGACGGCTGCGTGAACGAAAGGTCGAGCTCCTGCCGGCGCGTCGCGTATGTTACGCCCAACCGCAGCTGCAGGCCGCGGCCGAGGAGATTGCGCTCCGATAGGCTGACATCCGCCACGAACTGATCCGTCGTCGAATACCCGACGCCGAAGATGAGCTCGCCGGTGGCCCGCTCCCGCACCGTCATGTTGAGGTCGACGCGGTCGCCGGGCCCGACTCCCTGCAGTTCTGGCTGCAGGACAGTTTGCGCCGGCCGCTGCGAGAGCTGCACGTCGTCGAAGTAGCCGAGTGCCCGCACCCGCTGCAGCGAGCGCTGCACCTTGGCGGTATTGAACGCATCGCCCTCGGAAATACGGAACTCGCGGCGGATCACCGAATCGAGCGTACGGACGTTGCCGGCGATGTTGATGCGGTCCACGTAGACGCGCCGACCCTCAGCGATCTCGTACACGATGCCGATGGTGCGATCCTCGGCATTGCGGGTAATGCGCGGGAGTATATCGACAAACGCGTAGCCGAACCTTCCCGCCTCGAACGTCATGTTGAGGATCGAATCCTCGACCGTCGTTGCGTTGAACACATCGCCCTTCTTCGTTCCCACGAAGCTGCGCAATGCGCTGGGGTCGAGTTCGGGAATGCGCGAGACGACGTCGATGTCGCCGAAACGGTATCGCGCCCCCTCCTCGACGGTGAACGTCAGGAAGAAATCACGGCCGTCCGGCGTGAGTTGCGCGACCGCCGAAGCGACGGCGAAGTCGGCGTAGCCACGCGCGTTGTAGTACCGGCGCAACTGCTCCTGGTCGAAGGCGACGCGATCGGGGTCGTAGGTGTCGTCGGTGGTCAGGAAGCGCCACCAGCGCGCCTCTTTGGTCTGGATGGCGCCGCGCAGCTGGTTGTCGCTGAACGCCGTGTTGCCGATGAAGCGGATGCGGCGGATGCCGGTAAGCGGACCTTCGTTGATCTCGAATACGAGATCGACACGGTTCTGCGGCAGCTGAATGACCTTCGGCTCGATGCTCGCCGCGAAGCGGCCATTGCGATGGTAAACCTGCAACAGCCGCTGGACGTCGGCCTGGACTCGGCTGCGGGTGAACACGACGCGGGGCCGCAACTGAACCTCGGGCTCGAGGATCTCGTCGCGTACCGCGCGATTGCCTTCGAATGCGATCCGGTTGATAACGGGGTTCTCGACTACGCGCAACACCAGGGCGTCGCCCTGGCGCACGATCGACACGTCGGCAAAGAGGTTGGTGGCGAAGAGGTTCTTGAGCGAGTTGTCGACGCGCAACGCGTCCGCGAGTTCGCCCGGACGAATTTCCAGATAGGAGAGAATCGTCTCGCGCTCGATGCGTTGATTGCCCTCAATGCGAATCTCGCTGATCGGGGGCTGCACCGCAGGAACCTGCGCCGACGCGTTGCCGGCGGCGCACATGAGCGCGAGGCAGACGCCAAGAATGCGCAGCCAGTGCGTCACGTTCCCCCTTCCCCCGTCACCCAGCCGCTACTAGAAGAGCCCGCGCACCTTGCCGACGACGTCGAGCTGCACGAAATCGTTCCAGGTAGCGAACACCATCAGCATGAGCACCAATGCCAACCCCAGGCGGAACCCGTACTCCTGCGCGCGCGGCCCCAATGGCCGTCCCCGCACGGCCTCGAAGGCGTAGAACAACAGGTGGCCACCGTCCAGTAGCGGCACCGGGAAGAGGTTGATCAGACCAAGGCTGATCGACAACAAGGCCATAAGCTCGAGAACCGGGCCGAAGCCGATCTGGGCCACCTCGCCGGACAGCTGAGCAATGCCGACGGGACCGCGCAGGTCGTCCGTCGGCGCGGTGCCCGCGATCATGCGGCCAACGGTGACGAGCGTCTGCTTCGTCACGAACCAGGTCTGGCCGGCGGCGTACCAAAGAGCTTCGGCTGGGTTGCGGCGAATCTGCTCGAACCCGGCGCTGCGCACGCCGAGATACCCGACCTGGCGTTCCTTGCCGTTGCGGTCGGTGAGGGTCCGCGTGCCGGGAGCAGCTCGCAGCGTCATGCGCTCGCCATCGCGCAACACGACGAAGTCCATCGTGCGGCCGGGATTGGCGAGAACCAGTTGCATCAGGTCCTCGAACCGCTGTACGGCGAAGCCGTCGATTTCCACGAAGCGATCGCCGCCGCGGAAGCCTGCCTGGGCAGCGACCGTATCGGGCTGCACCTCGGCGATTACCGGCGTCGTGAAGGGCTGCCCTACCGTCGCGTAGATCCCCGCGAACAGGAGAATTGCGAACACGAAGTTGGCCGCCGGGCCCGCCACGACAACGGCAGCACGACTGCCGAGCGGCTTGTGATGAAAGGACACCTCGCGTTCGGCCGGCGTCATCGCCCGAGCCGGCCCCGCGGACGAGACTCCACTATCCCCGAAGAACTTCACGTAGCCGCCGAGCGGCACCCAGCTGATCTTCCAGCGCGTCCCCGTGCGATCCGTCCAACCGACGATCTCCTGGCCGAAGCCGATAGAGAACGTCTCGACCTTCACGCCCCGCCAGCGCGCCACCAGGTAATGTCCCATCTCGTGAACGAACACGAGCACCGTAAGAACGACCAGGAACGCGGCCACCGACGTAAGAATGGTCATCTACAGCTCAGCTTCCGTTTGCATGGACGCGACGGCGAATCAGGCCCCCACGAACGCGCGCGCCGCGCGCCGCGCAATGGCATCGACTTCCAGGACGTCGTCCAACGTCGCGAGCGGCGTGTGGTCGGTTGCGGCGAGGGTTTCCTCGACGGTACGGGCGATGTCGAGAAAGCCGATCCTGCCCGCCATGAACCCTTCGACCGCGACCTCGTTGGCGGCATTAAGGATAGTAGGTGCGGCCCTCCCGCCTTGCAAGGCTTGGCGGGCCAAACGCAGCGCGGGAAAGCGGCTTTCGTCGGGCAGAAAGAACGTCAGGCCGCCCAGGGCCGCAAGGTCGAGCCGGCGCGCCGGGAACGACAGCCGCTCCGGCCACGCTAGGGTGTACGCGATGGGCGTGCGCATGTCGGGCGCGCCGAGCTGCGCCAGCACTGATCCATCCACGTACGCAACGAGGCTGTGCACGACCGATTGCGGGTGCAGCAACACCTCGATCTTCGGCTCGGGCATGCCGAACAGGTGGTGCGCCTCGATCAACTCGAGGCCCTTGTTCATCATCGTGGCGGAGTCGATCGAGATCTTGCGTCCCATCACCCAATTGGGGTGAGCGACGGCCTGGGCCGGAGTCACCGCAGCCATGCGCTTGACGTCGAACTCGCGGAACGGTCCACCCGACGCGGTCAGGATGATGCGGTCCACGGCGTCGCGATTACGCGACTCGAACACCTGGAAGATGGCATTGTGTTCCGAGTCCACGGGAAGGAGCGTCGCGCCATGCGCAGCGACCTCCGCCATGACGATGTCGCCGGCACACACCAGGACTTCCTTGTTGGCGAGCGCGACGATGGCGCCGCGACGGATCGCCGCCAGGGTCGGCGCCAGCCCGGCGGCCCCGACGATCGCCGCCATCACCCAATCAGCCGGGCGTGACGCCGCCTCGACGAGGGCGCGCGGCCCCGCACCGACCTCGATCCCCGTGCCGGCAAGCGCCTCCTTGAGCTGGCCGAGGCATTCCTCGGCCGCGAGGGCAACGAACTTGGGCTGCAGGAGTCGCGCCTGCTCGACCAGCAGAGCGATGTTGTTGTTGGCGGTCAGCGCCTCGACGATGTAACCGCCGCGCGCCAGCAAGCTGACGGTGCTGGTGCCGACCGAGCCGGTGGAGCCCAGAATGGAGACGCTGCGGGGCCGCACGGCGGGGCGCGGCTGCTCGCCCGGACGAAGTGCCGCTACAGCCATAGCGCCAACGCGATCGCGAGCAGGGGCAGCGTGGCGAGCGTGCTGTCGAGCCGATCGATGATGCCGCCATGGCCGGGGATGAGGTTGCCCGAATCCTTGACGCCAAAGTGTCGCTTCACCTTTGACTTTCCCAAGTCGCCGATCTGCCCGACAAGCGAGACGAGTGCGCCAAGCGCCGCAACCAGCCATAGGGGCTCAAGGTCCGCGAGTCTCGCCACGATGAGCGCGGCAAGGATCGCGGCAAGGATGCCGCCGATGAGCCCGGCCCAGGTCTTGCCGGGACTGATGGTCGGGGCAAGCTTCGGTCCGCCAATGGTGCGCCCGGCGAAGTATGCGCCGGTGTCGGTGGACCAGATCACCGCGAATAGGCCGAGGATTGCCAGCCGACCCCACTCGTGGTCGCTGCGAATCCAGACCGCGGCAATGGTGGGGATGGCAATGTACAGAAGGCCACCCGTCAGCCATCGGACATCGCGGCCACGGCCGCGCGCCAGCATGGCGCCGACAACGGCGGTCGCCACCACGAGCAGTACTGCCGCTCCGATTCGCCCGGTGCCAGTCAGTACGGCGGCCCCGGTGACAGCCGCCGCGTGCATGCTGCCGTAAGGGCCGTACAGGGGACCGCCGCACAACCGATCCCACTCGAAGGCCATCAGCGTACCCAAGGCGGCAATCAGAACGGTGAAGGTCCATCCGCCGGCGACGGCGCCGAAGGTGGCGACGACCGCCAGCACGAAGCCCGAGATTAGCCGGGCCACCAGCGTCTCGGAGCGGACCGCCAGAGCCTCCTGCGGCGCGCTAGCCATTGGTGGTACCGAAGCGGCGGTCGCGGCGATGGAACTCGGCGATGGCCGTCTCGAGGTTCTCGCGGCTGAAGTCGGGCCAGTAGGTGTCCAGGAACACAAGCTCAGAGTATGCCGCCTGCCACAGCAGGAAGTTCGACAGGCGCTGCTCTCCGCTGGTGCGAATCAGCAGGTCGGGGTCGGGGATATCGGACGTGGAGAGCCGTTCCGCGAACGTGTTCTCGTCGATGTCCGACGGTTTCAGCACTCCGTTCGCGACGTCCTGCGCGAGCGAACGTGCCGCCTGCACGATCTCCTCGTGGCTGCCGTAGTTGAGCGCCACCACCAGGGTAAGGCCGCTGTTGTGCTGCGTGCGTGCCTCGGCATGCTCGATCTCGCTGATGATGTCCGGCGCCAGGCGTTCGCGCGAGCCGATGAAGCGCAGGCGCACGTCCTGCTCGGTGAGGTCGCTGACCTCGCGCCGCAGGTAGTACCGCAGCAGGGCCATCAGGTCGTCCACCTCGGACGCTGGGCGCTTCCAGTTTTCGGACGAGAACGCGTAGAGCGTCAGAAACTTCACGCCGAGCTCGCGGCACGTGCGCACCGCGATGCGCGCCGCTTCGGCGCCACGTTGATGGCCAGCCACGCGCGGCAAGCCGCGCGCTTTCGCCCAGCGCCCGTTGCCATCCATGATGATGGCAATGTGCGCCGGCGGACGCGGCGCCTGCGAGCTGCTGACGACGGCCTCCCTCATGGCGCTCAAACCTGCATGATCTCGCGCTCCTTGGTGGCGAGCGCCTCGTCGATCCTGCCGATCACCGCGTCGGTTTCCTTCTGCACCTGATCCGAGAAGCGGCGATGCTCGTCCTGCGAAATCTCATGCGACTTCTCGAGCGCCTTGAGCTTGTCCATGCCGTCGCGGCGCACGTTACGCACCGCAATGCGGTGCTGCTCCGCATACTTGTGCGCAATCTTGGTAAGATCGCGGCGGCGCTCCTCGGTGAGATCCGGAATCGGGATGCGGAGATTCTGGCCTTCGACGACCGGGTTGAGCCCGAGTTCGGCGGCACGGATCGCCTTCTCCACGGCAGTGACGTTGGACCGGTCCCATACCTGCACTGACAGCATCCGAGGCTCCGGTACGGAGATGTTGGCAACCGTCTTGAGCGGTACGGTGTTGCCGTAGGCCACCACCATCACCGGATCCAAGAGGCTTGCCGAGGCGCGGCCGGTGCGCAATCCGGCGAATTCCTTCTTCAGGTCGTCGACGGCCGCGTTCATGCGCCGCTTGATGCCATCAAAGTCGAACTTGCCTGCCATGGTTCACGCTCCCCGGGCTGCACTCGCTTCGGTAATCGTGGTCCAGCGTCCTTTCCCGGCCAGTACGTCCGCGAATGCGCCCGCCTCGTGGATGGAGAACACCAGGATGGGAATCTGATTCTCGCGGGCCAGCGAAATGGCCGAAGCGTCCATGACCTTGAGGTCGTTGGACAGCACGTCCATGTAGTCGAGGGTATCATACCTGCGCGCGCTCGCGTCCTTGCGCGGGTCGGCGGAATAGACGCCATCCACCTGGGTGCCCTTGAGCAGCGCGTCGCAATTCATCTCCGCTGCCCGCAAGGCCGCCGCCGAGTCGGTCGTGAAGAATGGATTGCCGGTGCCGCCGGCGAAGATGACCACGCGCCCCTTCTCCAGGTGCCGCAATGCGCGGCGGCGGATGTACGGCTCGCACACCGACGCCATCGGAATCGCCGACAGCACCCGCGTCGCAACGCCGAGCGTCTCGAGCGTGCTCTGCATAGCGAGCGCGTTGATGACGGTTGCCAGCATGCCCATGTAGTCGGCACCCGCGCGCTCCATGCCAGCGCGCGCCGCGGCGGAGCCGCGCACGATGTTGCCGCCGCCGATCACGGCGCAGACCTGCACACCCGTCGCGTGAACCGCCTTGATGTCGCTGGCGATGCGGGTGACGACGGCGTAGTCGATGCCCTGCCCGTTCGATCCGGCCAGCGCTTCCCCGGACAGCTTGAGCAGCACGCGGAGATACGACTTCGCCGGCAACTTGGTATCGGCTTTCGCGACGGACGCCATCGCCGCCACCTGCGCCGCGCCGCCTAGTGCTTGGTAGCCGCGGCTACTTCGGCGGCAAAATCTTCCTGCTTCTTCTCGATGCCCTCACCGAGGGCGAATCGCACGAAGCCGGTCACTTTCACCGGGGCGCCCGCGGCCTTCGCCGCGTCCTCGATCACCTTGCTGATCTTCGTTTCGTTGTCCATGACGGACAGCTGTTCGAGCAGTACCACTTCGCCGTAGTACTTGCGCAGCCGTCCCTCGACCATCTTGGCGACGATCTCGGCCGGCTTGCCGGAGGCTTTGGCCTGCTCTTCGAAGACCGATTTCTCGCGGGCCACGAGATTCTTGTCGAGCGACCCGGGAGTCACCGCCTGGGGGTTGGCAGCGGCAACGTGCATGGCGATCTGCTTACCGAGGCCGGCGAGCTTGTCGGGCGGCGCGGACGACTCCAGGCCGACCAGGACCGCAATCTTGCCGAGGTCGGGCTTCACCGCGTTGTGCACGTAGGAAAAGACGGTGCCCTGCTTGACCGAGAGTCCGGCCGCACGCCGGAACTGGATGTTCTCGCCGATGGTGGCGATCGCGTCCACCACCGCGTCCTTCACTGACTTCTGCGAGCCGGTCAGCTTGGCGGCCGAGGTCTTGTCGAAGTCACCACCGTTGGCGAGCGCCACGCCGGCGACCGCCTTCACGAGATCCTGGAACTTGTCGTTGCGCGCAACGAAGTCGGTCTCCGAGTTCACCTCGATGACTGCACCCTGGGCGCCCTTCACCGCCACCGCGACGAGTCCATCGGCAGCGACGCGGCCCGCCTTCTTAGCCGCCGCCGCAAGCCCCTTCGAACGCAGCCAGTCGGCTGCCTTCTCCATGTCGCCATTGGTTTCGACCAGCGCGCGCTTGGCATCCATCATGCCCGCACCGGTGCGCTCGCGCAGTTCCTTGACCTTGGCGGCGTCGATGTCGCTCACGGTATGTCCTTTCTAATCGGCGGTGCAGGCGGAGCGCGATGCGCCCCCGACGGATCACTGGCCGTCCGGAGACTCCGCAGCGACCATCTCTGGCTCTTGCTTGCGGCCTTCATCCTGCTTGCGGCCGCGGCGCGGTCCACGGCCAAGGCTGTTCTCCTCGCGCGGCGCAGCTTCGGCCTCGCCTGGAATCTCCGCCGCCTCGCCGATGTCGCCGGTTTGCGCCATCTGGGTGCGGATTCCGTTGAGCACCGCCTGAGCGGCGAGCTCGCAGTAAAGGTTGATGGCGCGCGAAGCGTCGTCGTTGCCCGGAATCGGGAACGCGATGCCCGCCGGGCTGGAATTCGAATCGAGCACGGCCACCACCGGGATGCCGAGGCGGCGTGCTTCCTCGATGGCGATCTCCTCCTTGTTCGTATCGATCACGAACAGGATGTCGGGTAGACCGCCCATATCCTTGATGCCGCCCAGCGAGCGCTCGAGCTTCTCGCGTTCGCGCTCGAGATGCAGGCGCTCCTTCTTGGTGAGGCCGCTCTGCTCGCCCTGCTCCGCATTCGCGTCGAGCTCCTTCAGCCGTGCGATGGAGACGGAGATCGTCTTCCAGTTGGTGAGCATACCGCCCAGCCAACGGTGATGGACGAAGTGCTGGCCGGCGCGGCGAGCCGCATCGGCAATCGCCTCTTGCGCCTGGCGCTTGGTGCCGACGAACAGCACGCGGCCCCCGGCAGCAGCGGTATCGCGCAGCGCCTCGAGGGCGCGGTGCAGCATCGGCACCGTCTGCTGCAGGTCGATGATGTGAATCCCGTTGTGCGCCCCGTAGAGGTAAGGCGCCATCTTGGGATTCCAGCGGTATGTGCGATGGCCGAAGTGCACGCCAGCTTCCAACAGCTGGCGCATGGTGAAGTCAGGCAAAGCCATTTCCTTGCTCCGGTTGTGCTTCCGCAGGAGATGATCCGGGCGGGCCGTTTGGAGGCTCTCCGGACACCGGAAACGGCGGCACCAGGGGTGACTGGAGCAAACCGCGATCCTGCGTGCGGGTTATGAGCTCCCGACCATCGGGCGCCCGGCCGGGTAATAGCCTCTGTGAGGGGCCGGAAGCAAGCTCGGGCTGGCGGAAGGCCGCCGAAATCGCTCAGACCTCGCGGAGATCGGCAACCCCCGGGGTCCGCGCGATCGCCTCGCGTACGGCCGGGTTCAAGGCGAACTTGCCCGGTAGCGTGATTTCGACTTCCCGGCCGCCCAAAGGCTGGCGCACGACGATGGCGACCTCGGCCCGGCCCCCGTTGCCCGTCCCCAGGATCCGGCGGATATCGGCCACGGGCTCGGGCCCTTCCAGCCAAACCCGCAGGCCGGCGGCGTGCTTGGCCGCAACTTCGTCCATGGCCTGGATGCCCTGGGCGGTGAGCCGCACCGTGTCGTTGACGGTGCTGGCCTCTGCCGTGACCTGCACCGAGGTGCCAGGCTCCAGGAGCTGCTTCGCGGCGGTCAGGATCTCCGAGAAGAGCGTCACCTCGAAGTCGCCGGTCGGATCGGAGAAGGCGACATGGGCAAAGCGATTCCCCCGCGCCGACCGACGCTCCGTGCACCGCTCGACCGTACCGGCCAACAGCAGCGACGTAGCGCCGCTGGCGAGCTTTGCGGGAATCTCGGCGGCGGAAGTCACGCGCTTGGCGGCGAGCACGCCGGTGTACGCCTCCAGCGGATGCGCTGACAGGTACAGCCCAAGCGCCTCGCGCTCGCGCTTCAGGCGCTCCATCGTGCTCCACGCGTCGGCCTTCGGCAGGTCGAAGCGCCGCTCGGCACCCGACAAGGCGCCGTCGAACAGGTTCGCCTGACCCGCTTCGCGCTCCAGCGACGCGGAGTTTGCCTGGCGCAGCATCATCTCGACACCGGCGTGGACGCGCTCGCGCTGCGGCTCCAACGCATCGAACGCGCCGGCTAGCGCCAAGTTCTCCATCTGCCGGCGATTCACCGATTTGGGATCCAGGCGATCGGCGAAGTCGGGCAGGCCCTTGAACGCCCCCCGGCGCGAGCGCTCGGCCACCACCGCCTGCATCGCATGGGCGCCGACGTTGCGCACCGCTGCCAGGGCGTAGCGAATCGCCGGACCGCTCGCCGTGTCCTCGACCGAGAAGCCGACCTCGGAGCGATTGATGTCGGGGCCCAGCACGCCGATGCCCATGCGCTTCGCCTCCTGACGGAAGGCGCCGAGCTTGTCGGTGTTGCCCTGGTCAATGGTCATCGACGCGGCAAGGAACTCGACCGGGTGATGCGCCTTCAGGTATGCGCTCTGGTAGGCGATGAGCGCGTATCCGGCGGAGTGCGCCTTGTTGAAGCCGTAGCCGGCAAACTTGTCGACCAGATCGAAGACGTGGGTGGCCTTATCGGCCGCGACGCCCTTTTCCATCGCGCCTTTGATGAAGCGGTCGCGCATGGCGTCCATCTCGGCCTTGATCTTCTTGCCCATCGCCCGACGCAGGTTGTCGGCCTCCGCCATGCTGAAGCCGGCGAACACCTGGGCGATCTGCATCACCTGTTCCTGGTAGATGATGACGCCGTAGGTGTCGCGCACGACGGGCTCGATCAGCTCGTGTAGCCTCTCGGGCTCCTCGCGGCCGTGCTTGCAGGCGACGTACTTCGGAATGTTCTCCATCGGGCCGGGGCGATAGAGCGCGACGATGGCGATGATGTCTTCGATGTTGGAGGGCCGCACCTCGCGCGCGAGGTTCTTCATGCCCTCGCTTTCGAGCTGGAACACGCCCATCGTCTCGCCGCGCGCCAGCATGGCGTAGGTCTTCGCATCGGCGAGCGGCAAAGCGCCGAGATCGAGCGCCACGCCGCGCTCGGCCAGGAGCTTCACGGTCTTGTCGAGCACGTCGAGAGTCTTCAGGCCAAGGAAGTCGAACTTCACCAGGCCCGCCGCCTCGACATACTTCATCGAGAATTGCGTCGCCGGCATCGCCGAGCGCGGATCGCGGTAGAGCGGCACCAACTCGATCAGCGGGCGGTCGCCAATCACCACGCCGGCGGCGTGGGTGGACGCGTGCCGGTACAGCCCTTCAAGCTTCTGCGCGATGTCGAGCATCTTGGCAACGCGCTCATCGGCGTCGCGCTCCGCGGCAAGGCGCGGCTCCGTCGCGATCGCTTCCGCCAGAGACACCGGGTTGGCCGAGTTGTACGGCACGATCTTGCAGATGCGGTCCACCTGCCCGTACGGCAGCTCGAGCACGCGGCCGACGTCGCGGAGCGCCGCACGGGCCATCAGCGAGCCGAAGGTGATGATCTGCGCGACGCGATCAGCGCCATAGGTGCGCTGCACGTACTGGATGACCTCGTCGCGGCGCTCCTGGCAGAAATCGATGTCGAAGTCCGGCATCGAGATGCGGTGCGGATTGAGGAAGCGCTCGAACAACAGGCCGAACTGCAGCGGGTCGAGGTCGGTGATCTTCAGCGCCCAGGCGACGACGGACCCCGCGCCCGAGCCGCGCCCGGGACCGACCGGGATGTCGTTCTCCTTGGAGAAGCGGATGAAGTCGGCGACGAGCAGGAAGTAGCCGGCGAACCCCATCTTGATGATGACGCCCAGTTCGTACTCCAGACGCTCGCGATAACGTGCCTGCTCTTCGGCGGCGCGCGCGCCGATGCGCAGCGCAAGGCCCGCGTGCGACTGGGCGCGCAGCAGGTCCGCCTCGGTCTGCCCCTCCGGTAGCGGGAAGCGCGGCAGGATCGGGTCACACTTTGGCGGCATGTACGCGCAGCGTCGCGCGACGACCAGCGTGTTGTCGATCGCCTCGGGAAGATCCGCGAACAGCTCGCGCATCTCGGCGGCGGACTTGAAGCGATGTTCGGGCGTCATGCGGCGCCGATTGGGCTCGCTGATGTAGGCGCCGTCGGCGATGCACAGCAGCGCGTCATGAGCCTCGGACATCGCCGCATCCGCGAAGTACGGCTCGTTTGTGGCGACCAGAGGCAGCCCCCGCGCGTAGGCGAGGTCGATCAGCGCCGGCTCGATGCGCTCCTCCGCTTCCATGCCATGGCGTTGCAGCTCGACGTACAAGCGGCCGGGAAAGATGCTCGCCAGCCGCCCCAGCGCCTCCGCCGCTTGCGTCTCGCGGCGCTCGCCGAGCAGGCGGCCGACAGGCCCGGCGACACCGCCGGTAAGCGCGAGCAGTCCTTCGGCATGCGCGGCGAGCTTGTCCCAAGATACCTGGGGCGTCTCGGGGGGCTCCGTCTCCAGGAACGCGGCGCTGGAAAGCGCCATCAGGTTGCGGTAGCCGGCCTCGCTCTGCACCAGCAGGACGATGCGATCCGGCTCCGGCGCCCGCTGGCTGGGCTGCACGTCGCCGTCCCGTGACAGCCCGAGCTCGCAGCCAATAATGGGCTGCACGCCATTCTTGGCCGCCTCGAGTGCAAACTCCAGCGCTCCGAACAGGTTTCCCCGATCGGTAATGGCCAGCGCCGGCATGCGGTGTTGCTTGGCGAGTTTGACCGCGTCCTCGACCTGGATCGCCCCTTCCGAAAGCGAATAGGCGGTGTGAACGCGCAGATGGACGAAGTCCGCAAATGCCATGGGGGCCAAGGCATGATTCCATGCCCCACCTAGGGCGGCGAGGGAACTTTTCCAGAACTAGTCCCAGAAGTTGTGGGCTAGTCGGGGAATGCTTACTGCATTATGTGGTCGTGCACCTAGTGCGGCGCCAGAACACCATCCTGAATCGACAGCGTCCGATCCATGCGCGCGGCCAGCTCGAGGTTGTGCGTGGCGATGAGCGCCGCGACTTTTTGGGCGCGCACGAGGCTGAGCATCGCGGCGAACACCTGCTCCGCCGTCCTGTGGTCCAGGTTGCCGGTGGGCTCGTCGCCGAGCAGCAACGAGGCGCCATTCGCTACCGCCCGCGCGATGGCAACGCGCTGGCGTTCGCCGCCGGATAGCTCGCCCGGCCGATGCCGCAGCCGCTCCGCCAGGCCGAGCCGGCCAAGCAGATCGGCGGCGTGTCCCTCCGCAACATCTCGCGACGAACCGGCGATGCGCCGGGGCAGCGCGACGTTCTCTATGGCAGAGAATTCGGGCAACAGATGGTGGAACTGGTAGATGAAGCCGACCTTGTCGCGGCGCGTGCGCGTGCGTTTGGAATCGCTCATGCCGGTGCAACGTTGCCCCGCGATCCAGACCTCCCCGCTATCGGGGCGGTCCAGCAGTCCGGCGATCTGCAACAGGGTCGTCTTGCCGGAACCGGATGGACCAACCAGCGCGACAATCTCGCCCGGATGAATCGTGAGCGTGACGTCCTTGAGCACCTCCAACCGCGCCGGGCCCTCGCGGTAGGAGCGATGAATGTGCTCGAGCGCGAGCGTGGCCGCCTGGTGGGCCGCGCTCGCACGCGGTTGGGCCTCCGCCGCTTCACTCACTGCGCAGGACTTCCACGGGATCGGTGCGTGCGGCGCGCCAGGACGGATACAGGGTGGCGAGGAAGGATAAGGCGAGCGCCATGCCCGTCACCAGCGCAACCTCGGAGGGGTCTACCTTCGCCGGAAGGGTGGATAAGAAGTAGATCTCCGCGGCGAAGAGGTTCGTTCCGGTGAGCGATTCGATCCACTGGCGAATCGTCTCGATATTCAGCGCAAAGGACAAGCCGAGCACGAACCCCGCCAAAGTGCCGATGACGCCGACCGATGCGCCGGCGAGAAAGAATACTCGCAGGATAATTCCCCGCGACGCGCCCATGGTGCGCATGATGGCGATGGCGCCGCGCTTCTCCTTCACTAGCATGATGAGGCCCGAGATGACGTTCAGCGCCGCCACGAGAATGATAAGCGTGAGGATGAGGAACATCACGTTCCGCTCCACCTCGAGGGCGTTGAAGAACTGCGTGTTCGAATCGCGCCAGTCAAACACCCGCAGTCCGGGCACGGCCTGGCGGATCGCGGCGCGGACGGTATCCGGCTGCTCCGGGTCGGTCACGATCGCCTCGATGGCAGAGACACGATCCGCCAGGCGGAAGAACACCTGCGCGGCCTCAAGCGGCAGAAAGGCTAGCGCCGAGTCGTACTCGTACATGCCGATGTCGAAGGTGGCCGCGACCTTGTAGCCCTTCATGCGCGGCACATTGCCCATCGGCGTGGGCGTCGTTTCCGGCGCCACGAACGTGACCGTGTCGCCGACACGGACGCCGAGGTTGAGCGCCAGCCGATCACCGAGCACCACCGAGTCGGGCGGACCGAACGCATCCAGCGAGCCCGACACCACGCCCTCGTTGATGAGCGGCATCTGGCGCAAGTCGGCGAGGCGCACGCCACGCACCAGGGCGCCGCTGGCAGTGCCGTTGGCCGACATCACCATTACCCGCCCTTCGACGATCGGCAGGGCCCGGACCACGTCCGGCACGCCACGAATGCGGGCTATCTCTTCGTCGAAGTTCGGGATGCCGGCGGTCGTGCCCCGCACGATCACGTGGCCGCCGATGCCGAGGATGCGTTCCACCAGCTCGGCGCGGAAGCCATTCATCACCGACATGACAATGATCAGGGTGGCGACGCCCAGGGCAATGCCGATCAAGGACAACCAGGCGATGACCGAGATGAAACCCTCGCGGCGCGCGCGCAGGTAGCGGGCGGCAATGCCCCATTCCAGCGCGTTGAACATCCCTCGCCTCGCCTATATACCCAGCCGTCTGGCGGCCCGGTTCGACTATAGGGCCACCCCATAGAGGGCCACAGCCCGCCGCCATCGGGTCGGCAGTGGCGCCGCCCAGCAGAGGATATAGACCATGTCCAACGCGCTTCCCATCACGCGCCGCGAGAACTTCGCGGAGTGGTACCAGGCCGTCGTGAAGCTCGCCGACCTCGCGGAGACGTCGCCGGTGCGCGGCTGCATGGTCATCAAGCCGTGGGGCTGGGGCATTTGGGAACGCATCCAACAGCAGCTCGACGCCCGCTTCAAGGCGACCGAGCATCAGAACTGCTACTTCCCGCTGTTCATCCCGATGAGCTTCATCGCCAAGGAGGCGGAGCACGTCGAGGGGTTCGCAAAGGAGATGGCGGTGGTGACCCACCATCGCCTGAAGGCGATCGACGGCAAGCTGCAGCCCGATCCGGAGGCGGCGCTCGAGGAGCCGCTCATCGTCCGCCCCACGTCGGAGACCATCATCGGCGACGCGTTCCAGCGCTGGATCCAGAGTTATCGCGACCTGCCGCTGCTGGTGAACCAGTGGGCGAACGTCGTCCGCTGGGAGATGCGTCCCCGCCTGTTCCTCCGCACGACGGAGTTCCTTTGGCAGGAGGGTCACACCGCCCATGCGGATCGTGACGACGCGATGCGCGAGACACGCCAGATGCTCGAGGTCTACCGCACGTTTGCCGAGCAGGTGCTGGCGATGCCGGTGATCGCCGGCGAGAAGTCGGAAAACGAGCGTTTTCCCGGCGCGGACAACACCTACTCGATCGAGGCGATGATGCAGGACGGCAAGGCCCTGCAGGCCGGCACCTCGCATTACCTCGGCACGCACTTCGCCGAGGCGCAGAACATCCGCTACCAGACAGCGACGGGCGAGATGGCGCTGTGCCACACGACGAGCTGGGGCGTTTCGACGCGTCTCATCGGCGGGGTGATCATGACGCATGGTGACGACGACGGTCTGCGGCTGCCTCCCGCCATCGCGCCCCAGCAAGTTGTGATCCTGCCGGTTCTGCGCGACCGCCCCGACGACGCCGATGCGATGAGCTTCTCGGAGGACCTGGCGCGCGCGCTCAACCAGCAGACCGCGCTGGGAGCGCCGGTGCGCGCGCTTGTCGACAAGAAGCCTGGGCGCGCCGTGGACAAGCGGTGGGATTGGGTGCGCCGCGGCGCCCCGGTCATCTGCGAGATCGGCAGCCGCGACGCGGCGGCGAACGCAGTGACGTTCCTGCGCCGGGATCAGATGTACGACGGGACGCCGGGCGGCAAGGCGAAGATGCAGAACCGCGACGCGGAGTCCTTCGTCGGATCGATCGAGGACATGCTGCAGGACATCCAAAAATCGCTGTTCGCCGAGGCGGCCGAGCGCCTCCGCACCAACGTGCGCACGGACCTCGGTTCCTGGCAGGACATCGCCACCTACTTCGGGCGCGACGATGACTCGCAGTTCAAGGGCTGGGTGCTGACCGGCTGGGCCAAGCCGTCGGGTGCGGCTTTGGCAAAGGTGTCAGCGCAGCTGAAAGAGTTGGCACTCACGATCCGCAACGCGCCACTGGAGCAGCCGAAGGCGGTCGGCAAATGCGTTTTCACCGGGGCTCCGGCGACCGAGGCGATCCTGATCGGACGCGCGTACTAGTATCACCGCGCCGGCTGGTTGGCCAAGAACTGCCGGCACGCCGCCACCAGCTCCGCATCGGCCGCCGGTCCCAGCGGTTGGCCGTTGAAGGTGGTGAGACCGTCGGCGAGCCGGATGCGCAACTCTCCGACGTTGGCGCGCAGGACATCGAGTCCGCGCGCCGGCGCTGTGCCCAGGAATGCGAAAACATCGGACGTGAGCGGTAGCACGAGCTCGTCGGGCAGGGTGACACGCGGTCCCAAATCGGCAGGCACGACCGGATTGCCGCGCACGTCCACGCCCGGAACGTAGTCCGCCGGCGGGACTGCGCGCGCGGCCGGCTGCGCCCCTAAGCGATCGGCGGCGGCGACCACGCTGCGGCAGGTGGCAACGGGATCCGCGCCCTGCGCCATCGCAATGCAGGCGGACAGGACGATCGAGGCGAACGTCAGGACTCGGATGACCATAGAGCGCGACGATCCTGCGCGCTGGCCATGGTTAATGCAATGACACGCTGCCTTAGGAGCGGAAGTCGATCCAGCCGTAGCGGAACGATGCCCAGATCAGCGCCGTGACGAGACTGGCGAGGATGGTTGCGGCCAGCGCCTTCCACCACATGTACGGCTGCTCGGGTGCGCCGACTTCATGGCCCGGCTCTGGGTTCTCGACGCGGCGCACGCCGAACGGCAGCGTCACGAACAGGACGATGAACCAAACGACGAAGAAGATTGCGAGGAAGCTGAACCAGGGCATCAGTCGTCCTCGCGTCGCTTGGCCGCGCGCGGCTGCGCGCCGACACGGCCGTCGGTGGGAACGCGCACGATCTCGACGTCGATCGCCGGGCGCTGGTTGCCAAGGACCCGTAGCTCGGCCCGCAACGCCTGCCGCACCGCCAAGCTGATCTCCTCGTCGTCGCGACGGCGCGGCCGCGGCAAGTCGCGGACACGTTCCTCGGCGGCGCGCCGCATGGTCTCTTCCGTGCCTTCAGGCATATCGATGCCGCGCAACACCACGCGGGCCGGCGCCACAGGCCCCCCTTGCCCATCGAAGACGAGGATCACGGTGGCGGCGCCGTTGTACATCATGCGACGCCGCGACTGGATCGACGTGGTGTCGAGAGGAACGGTGCCGCTGCCCGCGACCGCCAGGCGCGCCGTCTCGATGTGCTCGATGACCTCGGCGCCCTCCGAGGTCAGCCGCACCCGGTCGCCGTCGTTGACCACCAGCGCCTCCCTGCCCTCGCCGCGCGCGAGCTCGGCATGGGCCTCCAGCAGGCGATGCTCGCCGTGCACAGGAACGACTAGCTTCGGCCGCAACCACGCGATCATCTGTTTCAGCTCATCGCGGTTGGGGTGGCCGGAGACGTGGACGAAGCGCTCTTTTTCCGACACAACACGCACGCCGGCGCGCACCAAGCGATTCACCACCCGAGCGATCGGCCGCTCGTTGCCCGGAATCACCTTGGACGAGAAGATCACCGTGTCGCCGCGAGCGAAAGCGATGTTGCGGTGCTCGCCGAAAGCGATGCGGCCAAGCGCGGCGCGCTGTTCGCCCTGGCAACCGGTAACCAAGTACATGACGTGCTCGCGCGGGATGCGCTCTGCCTCGTCCTCGTCGAGCAGCGCCGGCAGGTCGTTCAGGTAGCCGCACTCGCGTGCGGCGGTGACGGTGCGCCACAGCGAGCGGCCGACCATCACTACGACGCGATCGTTGGCAGCGGCGGCCTTACACAGGGTCTCGATGCGCGCGGCGTTCGACGCGAACAGCGTCGCGGCAACGGCGCCGGTGGCCTCGGCGATGAGCGCGCGCAGGCTGGGACGCAGCGCGCCCTCGGAGCCAGAATGGCCTTGCGACAACGCATTGGTGGAGTCGCCCATCAACGCGAGCACGCCCGCATCGCCAAGGGCACGCAGGGCGCCCTCGTCGGTCAACCGCCCCACGCGCGGGTCGGGATCCAGCTTCCAGTCGCCCGAGTGTACGACGGTACCGACCGGAGTGCGGATGGCGACGGAGTGCGCTTCCAGGATGGAATGGGTGACACCGACGTACGAGACCGTGAAGTCGCCGATGGTGGCGCTGCCGCCGATGGGCACCACATGCAGCGGCACCTGCCCGATCAGGCCGCCCTCTTCCAGCTTCGAGCGCAGGATCGCCGCGGCGAACGGGGTCGCGTAGACCGGACAACGCAGCTTTGGCCAAAGGTATTGCACCGCGCCGAGATGATCCTCGTGCGCATGGGTGAGGACGATGGCAAGCAGCTTTTCCCGCTGCTCGGCGATGAAAGACGCGTCTGGCACCAGCAGTTCGACGCCGGGCTGGGTCTCGTCGGCAAAGGCAAGGCCGCAGTCCAGCATCAGCCACCGGTCGCGGTAGCCATAGAGCGCAAGGTTGGCGCCGAACTCGCCGACGCCGCCGAGTGGCAGGAAGTGCAGTTCGTTGTCCTTCATTTCCCTTTTGCTGACGTCGTGTTGCGGCGAAAAATCTCGACCAGCCCCCGCAGCGTGAGATCCGGATCGACGTGATCAACGACCTTGGTGCCGTGCGCGAAGAGCGGCGCCAGGCCCCCGGTCGCCACGACCTTCATCTTGGTCGCGCCGCCGAACTCGGCGGCAATCCTTGCGGTCAAGCCTTCGATCAAGCCGATATACCCCCAATAGATGCCGGAATTCATCGCGGAAACTGTGTCGAGCTCAATCGCCCGCTTGGGCTCCTCGACCGCGATGCGAGGCAGCTTGGCCGTGGCGGCATGCAAGGCCTCGAGCGTCAGGTTGACGCCGGGCGCGATCGCGCCGCCGACATAGTTGCCCTTGTCGTCGACGACGTTGAAGGTCGTGGCGGTGCCGAAGTCGATCACGATCAGCGGACCTTTGTAGGTAGCATGGGCAGCGATCGCATCCGCTAGCCGGTCGGCGCCGATCTCGTCGCTGCGATAGCGCACCTCGATGCCGAGCCGCACGCCCTCCTCGCCCACCACCATCGGCCGGGACTTGAAGACCTTCTCTGACAATCGGCGCAGGTCGCGCAGGAGGCGCGGGACCACAGAGCAGATCACGACGCTTTGGATGCTGCCCGGCGTCAGGTCTGCCAGCGCCAGCCATTGGGTGAGCAACGCCGCGTACTCGTCGGAGGTCCGGTCCAGCCGCGTCGCGGCGCGCCATTGGTGGCGCTGCTTGTCGCCGTCGTACACGCCGAAGACGACGTTGGTGTTGCCAGCGTCAATGGCGAGCAGCACGCCCGCCTCCTTCGCCGAGTAGGAACACGTCGCCGGCCGCGAAGCGGCGGGTCCCTTGACTGGTATCGACGACGAGGACTCCATCCTCATCAAGTCCGGAGAAGCGGCCGGGCACTTTCTCGAGCGGCAGCCGCACCTCGATCGCCGCGCCGATGCCGGCGGCCCGCTCGAGCCACGCGCTGCGCACCGCCGCAAAGCCATCCGTTTCCCAGCGTTGCACCCATTCTGCCAACCGGCGAAGGTAGCTTTGCAGGATCGCCTCGACCGTGACGTCGATGGCGTGCGCGGCTAGCGACGTCGGGGCGACCGCGCCTCCTTCCGCCGGATGGGAAGCGACGTTCACGCCGGTGCCGACGACGACATGCGGCCGGCCGTCGTCGCCATGCCCGCCCTCGAGCAGGATGCCGGCAACCTTCTCGCTGCCCAGCAGCACGTCATTCGGCCACTTCAAACGCACCGAAGCAGGCGCGCGCTCGGCGAGCGTCTCGGCGAGAGCGACGGCAGCAACATAGGAGAGGTGCGCAGCAGGCGCGCGCGAAGGGCGAAGCACAACGGAGCAATATAGGTTACCGGGCGGAGAATCCCAAAAACGGCCCCGCCGGCCGCGCCCGCTGCTCTGCCGGCGCGCCCAGACGACGGTCCCGGCAGCTTCGCCCTCGGAGGCCCGGCGCAAGGCCTCGTCATTGGTCGAGCCAACCTCGTCGACGGTGATCAACGAGAATCCAGCCGGTACGACAACCGGCGGCCTCTCGGTCACGGGAACAGAGCCAGCGCGGCGAGGTTCGCCTCGGCGACGAACGGCGCCGGGAATAGGAAGAAGAACAACGTGAACACGGCCGCCACGGCCACGACGGCGCCGGTGGTGCCAGCCGGCGCCACGAACGATGGCGCCGGCTCGTCGAAGTACATCACCTGGACGATGCGCAGGTAGTAGTACGAGCCGACGACGGTGGCGAGCACGCCGATAACCGCCAGCAAGTAGAGCTCCGCGTCGATCGCCGCAAAAAACACGTAGAACTTGCCGAAGAACCCGGCCAGCGGTGGCACCCCGGCGAGGGAGAACAGGAAGATCGCCATGGCAGCCGCCAGCAGCGGCCGGCTGCGCGCCATGCCGGCGAGATCCTCGACGTTCTCCACCATGCCGCCGTCGAGGCGCCGCATGCTGAGGATCACGCCCCATGCGCCGAGGTTCATCGCCACGTAGATCGCCAGATACACGAGCGTGCCGCGCACGCCGCCTGGCGAGCTGGCTGCCAAGCCCATCAGCGCGTAGCCCACGTGACCAATGGAGCTGTAGGCCATCAGGCGCTTGATGTTGCGTTGGCCGATAGCCGCGAAGGCGCCCAGCACCATCGACGTGGCCGACAGCAGTCCGATGATGCCGACCCAGTCGTCGGAAATCCCGCCGAACGGCCCGAGCATGACGCGCATGAAAAGGGCGAGCGCCGCGACCTTGGGAGCCAGCGAGAAGAAGGCGGTCACCGGGGTCGGAGCGCCTTCGTAGACGTCGGGCGTCCACATGTGGAACGGCACGGCAGCGACTTTGAAGGCCAGACCGGCCGTCACGAACGCGAGGCCGAACAGGATGCCGACCGATTGCTCCTCGCTGGATGCCAGCGCGCCGGCAATGCCGGTGAAGCTGGTGGTGCCGGTGAAGCCGTACACCAGGGTTGCGCCGTACAACAGGATGCCGGAAGCGAGCGCGCCGAGTACGAAGTACTTCAAGCCGGACTCGGTCGATTTCTCCGAGTCGCGCTGGAACGTCGCCAGGACGTAGAGCGACAAGCTCTGCAGTTCGAGGCCGACGTAGAGCGACAGCAGGTCGTTAGCGGCGACCATGACCATCATGCCGAGCGACGCGAAGATCACCAGCACCGGGAACTCGGGCCGCCCCACCCTTTCCTTCTCAAGGAAGTCCATCGACAGGATCATGGTCAGTGCCGATCCGACCAGGATCAGGACCTTGGCGAATGCGCCGAAGTGGTCGGCAACGTACATCCCCGAGAAAGTGACGGCGGAGACATCCGTGTTCGACCAGACTAGCCACGCAGCAACCGCCAGCGTCAGCACGCCCAGCCAAAGCACCGAACGCGTGGCGCTGTCGCCGCGCAGCACGCCGACGAGCAGTAAAGCCATGGCCGCAAGCGCCAGCCACAGCTCGGCGATCGCGGGATTGATGTCGGGAAATTCGACCATCGCCGTCCTACTGAACCGCCGCGAAGTTGGTAGCGCCGCGCAGGCCCTCCAGGGCCAGCTCATGCTGCGCGATCAAGTTCTCCACCGGTGCGTGGAATAGCTCGAGGATCGGCATCGGGTAGACGCCGAACAGGATGATCAGCGCCACCAGCGGCGCCAGAATGGCAACCTCGCGCTTGTTGAGGTCGAGGATCGCCTTGAGGTCCTCGCGGGTGATCACTCCGAAAATCACGCGGCGGTACAGCCACAGTGCGTAAGCGGCGCTGAGGATCACGCTGGTGCAGGCCAGGAATGCCACCCAGGTATTGGCCTGGAACGCGCCCACCAGCACGAGAAACTCGCCGAGGAAGCCGCTCGTGCCTGGCAGGCCGACATTGGCCAGGGTGAACACCATGAACGCCGCAGCGTACAGCGGCATGCGGTTCACCACGCCGCCGTAGCGGGCGATGAGGCGCGTATGGATGCGGTCGTAGACCACCCCGACGCACAGGAAGAGCGCGGCGGAGACGAGACCGTGGCTCAGCATCACCATGATGGCGCCCTCGACGCCGGCGGGCGTGAAGGTGAACAGGCCGATGGTGACGAAGCCCATGTGCGCGATGGAGGAGTACGCGATGAGCTTCTTCATATCCTCCTGCATCAGCGCCACCAGCGAGGTGTAGACGATGGCGACGATGCTGAGCGCATAGACGAGCGGCGTGAAGGTCACCGTCGCGTCCGGCAGGATCGGAATGGAAATCCGCAGGAACCCGTAGCCGCCGATCTTCAGGAGCACTGCCGCCAGCACCACGGAACCCGCCGTCGGCGCCTGCACGTGCGCGTCGGGCAGCCAAGTGTGCACGGGCCACATTGGGATCTTAACCGCGAAGGCTGCGAAGAAGCCGAGCCACAACAGGCGCTGCCAGAAGGGATCAATCCCGGCGCGCATCAGCTCGGGGATGTCGGTGGTGCCGAACTGGAAGTAGAGCCACAGCAGCCCGAGCAGCATGAGCACCGAGCCAAGCAGCGTGTAGAGGAAGAACTTGAATGTCGCGTAGACGCGGTTGTCGGAGCCCCAGATACCGATGATGAGGAACATCGGGATCAGGCCGCCTTCGAAGAACAGGTAGAAGAGGACGAAGTCGAGCGCCGCGAAGACGCCGATCATCATCGTCTCCATCACCAGGAAGGCGATCATGTATTCCTTGACGCGCGTCTGGATCGACTCCCAGCTCGCCAAGATGCAGATCGGCGTCAGGAACGTGGTGAGCAGGATGAACGGCAACGACATGCCGTCGATTCCCATGTGGTAGGTGATGCCCTCCGCCAGCCAGTCGACTCGCTCCTCGAATTGGAAGCCCGCGTCGGCGGGCTCGAAGTAGATCCATAGCGGCACCGACAAGACGAAGGCGATGACCGAGGTCCACAGCGCGATGTTGCGCGCATTGCGTGCAACCACGGCGGCGTCCCCGCGCACGACGAGGATGAAGGCGGCGCCGACGAGCGGTAGGAACGTGAGCGTGGAGAGGATCGGCCAGTCCATCGCCTACATCCCCACCACCAGCAGATACCAGGTGACGAACGCCACGACGCCGATGAGCATCACGAACGCGTAGTGATAGACGTAGCCGGTCTGCAGCTGCGTCGCCCGTCGTGCCAAGTCGAGCACCCGCGACGCGACGCCGTTGGGGCCGAAACCGTCGATAGTGGCTTCGTCGCCCTTCTTCCAAAAGAACGACCCAATGGCGCGGGCCGGCCGCACGAACAGGACGTCGTACAGCTCATCAAAGTACCATTTGTTCAGGAAGAAGCGGTACAGTTCGGCGTGCTGGGCGGCCAGCCGACCCGGCAGGTCCGGGCGCGCGATGTACATCCACCACGCAGTGGCAATGCCCAGCACCGAGACGACGGTGGGCGACAGCTTCACCCACAGCGGCACGTGGTGCGCTTCTTCGAGGGCAGTGTGGCTGGCGAGGACGAAGATGGACTCGCCCCAGAAGCCGTGGTCCTCGCCGACAAACATCGGCGCGAACAGCATGCCGGCGAACACGGCCCCGATCGCCAGAACCACCAGCGGAACTGTCATCACCGGCGGCGACTCGTGAACGTGATGTAACACCTCATGGCTCGCGCGCGAGTGGCCATGGAAGGTCATGAACAGGAGGCGCCAGGAGTAGAACGCCGTTAGCAAGGCGGCCAGGATGCCGAGGACAAATGCCAACTCGCCGACGGCGCTGTGGGCACCCCACGCCGCTTCCAGTACCACGTCCTTGGAGTAGAAGCCGGCGAAGAGCGGGATGCCGGCCAGCGCCAGGCTGCCGATCCACATGAGCGCGTACGTGAGCGGGATCATCCGCCACACGCCGCCCATCTTCCGCATGTCCTGCTCGCCCGAGAACGCGTGGATCACGGAGCCGGCGCCGAGGAACAGCAGCGCCTTGAAAAAGGCATGGGTGAACAGGTGGAAGATGCCGGCCTGATACGCGGAGACGCCGCAGGCGAAAAACATGTAGCCGAGCTGGCTGCAGGTCGAATAAGCGACGACTCGCTTGATGTCGTTCTGCACCATGCCGATGGTCGCCGCCATGATCGCCGTCAGCGCACCGACGAAGGTCACGAGCGCCAACGTGAACTCGGAGTACTCGAACATCGGCGAGAGTCGCGCCACCATGAACACGCCGGCCGTCACCATGGTGGCGGCGTGGATGAGCGCCGAGACCGGCGTCGGGCCCTCCATCGCGTCCGGCAGCCAGGTGTGCAGGCCGATCTGCGCCGACTTACCCATGGCGCCGATGAACAGAAGGATCGTGATCACCGTCAGCGTGTCGAAATGGCCGCCGAGGAACTCGATCTCGGTGCCGACGAAGCGCGGCACCGCCTCGAACACCGGCTCGAACTCGACGTTCTGGAACACGAAGAAGACAGCGCAAATGCCGAGCGCGAAGCCGAAGTCACCGACGCGGTTGACGATAAACGCCTTGATGGCGGCCGCGTTTGCGGAAGGCTTGTGGTACCAGAAGCCGATCAAGAGGTACGAGCAGAGCCCCACGCCCTCCCAGCCGAAGAACATCTGGACGAAGTTGTCGGCTGTCACCAGCGTCAGCATGGCGAACGTGAACAGCGAGAGGTAGGCGAAGAAGCGCGGCTGGTGCGGGTCGTCGTGCATGTAGCCGATCGAGTACCAGTGCACGAGCGCCGCAACGGTGTTCACCACCACCAACATGACGGCGGTGAGCTGGTCGACTCTGATCGACCACATCGCCTCGAGGGCGCCCGACTCGATCCACGGGAACAGCTCGACGACCTCGGCATTGCCCTGGATGGCGACGAACCAGAACGCCACCCACGACAGCAGCGCCGACATGGTCACCAAGCCAGTGGTGACGACGTGCGACCCGCTCACCCCCAGGACGCGGCCAAACAGGCCAGCGAGTGCGGCGCCGATGAGCGGCAGGAAGACGATGAGCGTGTAGAGCATCGCCTAGCCCTTCATCAGGCTGATGTCTTCCACCGCAACCGTACCGCGGTTGCGGAAATGGGCGACGAGGATGGCGAGGCCGATGGCCGCCTCGGCAGCGGCCACGGTCAGGACGAACATGGCGAACACCTGCCCCACCATGTCGCCGAGGTGGGCCGAGAAGGCCACTAGGTTCAGGTTGACGGCGAGCAGCATCAGCTCGACCGACATCAGGATGACGATGACGTTCTTGCGATTGAGGAAGATGCCGAGGACGCCGAGCGTGAACAGCACCGCAGCCACCGAAAGGAAATGCCCGAGCGGGATCGCCAGCGGCTCCATCACAGGCCTCCGCTGACGCCGGCGCGCGGCACCACCTTCTTCATCTCGACCGCATCGGCGCGGCGGCGCGCCACCTGGGCCGAGATGTTCTGCTTGCACACGCCGGTGCGCACCCGGAAGGTCAGCACGATGGCGCCGATCATGGCGGCCAGCAGCACCATTCCGGCCACCTGGAACGGGTACATGTACCGCGTGTAGAGCAGCTCGCCGAGTGCATGGGTATTGCTCTGGCGCTCGACCGGCGGCATCGGCGCCGCCAACGCCTCGATGTCCGGCTTGATGGTCATCGCGCCCACCACCAGCAGCAGCTCGACCAGCAGCACCGCGCCCAGCATCGCGCCGACCGGCAAGTACTGCATGAAGCCCTGGCGCAAGCGCACGAAGTTGATGTCGAGCATCATGACGACGAACAGGAACAGCACCGCCACGCCGCCGACATAGACGATGACTAAGGTCATCGCCAGGAACTCGGCCCCCGCCAGCACGAACAGTCCGGCGGAATTGAAGAATGCAAGGATCAGGAACAGCACCGAGTGCACGGGATTGCGCGCGGCAATCACCATGAACGCCGACGCGACCACGACCGCGGCGAACACGTAGAAGGCGATGTACTGGATCAGCATGCGAGCGAGCGCCGTCGGCTAGCGGTACTTGGCATCGGCGGCGATGTTTGCGGCAATCTCCGCTTCCCAGCGGTCTCCGTTCGCAAGAAGCTTCTCCTTGTTGTAGTAGAGCTCCTCACGCGTCTCGGTCGCGAACTCGAAGTTGGGCCCCTCCACGATTGCATCCACCGGGCACGCCTCTTGGCACAGCCCGCAATAGATGCACTTGGTCATGTCGATGTCGTAGCGCGTTGTGCGTCGGCTGCCGTCCTCGCGCGGTTCGGATTCGATGGTGATGGCAAGCGCCGGGCACACCGCCTCGCACAGCTTGCAGGCGATGCAGCGCTCCTCGCCATTGGGATAGCGGCGCAAGGCGTGCTCGCCGCGGAAGCGCGGCGACAGCCTGCCTTTCTCATGCGGGTAGTTCAGCGTCTTGCGCGGCCGGAACATGTATTTGAACGTGAGAGCCATCCCGGAAAGCAACTCCCACAGAAACATCGACCGCAAGACATTTGTCAGCGCGCTCATCGCTTATGCCCCCCCGGGCGCCCAACCGAATGCCATCAGGACTCCGGCGGTCAGAACCACCCACAGCAACGACAGAGGCAGGAATACCTTCCAGCCTAGCCGCATGAGCTGATCGTAACGATAGCGCGGGAAGGTGGCGCGCACCCATACGAATACGAACAAGAGCGCGCCGATCTTGAGGAGGAACCACACCGGTCCTGGAATCCAGTTCAGCGGCGCGATGTCCAGGGGCGGCAGCCAGCCACCCAGGAACAGCACCGTCGTCATGGCGCTCATCAGGATCATGTTGGCGTACTCGCCGAGGAAGAAGAGGCCGAACGTCATCGCCGAGTACTCGACGAGATGCCCCGCGACGAGCTCCGACTCCGCCTCGGGCAAGTCGAATGGATGGCGATTGGTTTCGGCCAGCGCCGAGATGAAGAACACCACGGCCATCGGCAAGAGCGGCGTGAATATGAACCACACATTTTCCTGTGCGCGCACGATGTCGGACAGGTTCAAGGATCCGACGCACAGCAGCACCGTGATGATAACGAACCCCATCGAAACTTCGTACGACACCATCTGCGCCGCCGACCGCAGGGCGCCGAGAAACGCATAGCGGGAGTTCGACGCCCACCCTGCCATGACAATGCCGTACACGCCGAGCGACGAGATCGCGAACAGGTACAGCACGCCGACATTGATGTCGGAGATGACGAGGCCCTCACCCACCGGCATCACCGCCCAGGCAATGATGGCGAGCATGAAGGTCAGCATGGGCGCCAGGAGGAAGACGCCCGGATTGGCCTTGGTGGGGATGATGGTTTCTTTCACCACCATCTTCAGCGCGTCGGCGAACGGCTGCCACAGGCCCCATGGACCGACCACGTTCGGCCCCATGCGCAGCTGCATGGCCGCCATCACCTTGCGCTCGAACCAAGTGAGGTACGCGACCGAGATCAGCAGCGGCACCAGAAGCGCCAGGATCTTGACGACGATCCATATGCCGGGGACGGCATAACCCGTCCAGAACTCATCCATGAGTGCCGGTCTTCCCGGGCGCACTGCCCACGTACAGCGCGCTGCACGCCGCCATCGTCTCCGAGGCGCGGCAAATCGGATCGGTCATGTAGAAATCGTCGATCGGGCTGCGGAGGGGCGCCGGGTCCATGCGGCCTTCGGTGCCGAAGCTGCTCCATGGCGCGCGCGGCGCGACGTCGTGCGCGGTAAAGTGCGGGAACTGGCGCTCGACGCGCGAACGCAACTCGTTGAGGTTGTCGTAAGGGAGGTGCGCCCCCACGGTTTCCGACAACGCGCGGACGATGGCCCAGTCCTCGCGCGCCTCGCCGGGCGGGAAAACCACGCGTTTGGCCTGCTGTACGCGGCCTTCGGTGTTGACGTAGGTCGCCGGCTTCTCCGTGTAGGCGGCGCCAGGCAGCACCACGTCGGCGCGATTGGCGCCCGCATCGCCGTGGTGACCTTGGTAAACGACGAACGTGGATCCCAAGCGGCGCATGTCAATCCCGTCTGCGCCCAATAGGTACACGAGGCCTAAACGGCCGGAAGCGGCACCGTCGAGAATGGCGCCGGTGTCCGCACCGTCCTTGCCCGGAACGAAGCCGATGTCGAGGCCACCAACGCGCGCCGCCGCCGTGTGCAACACGTTGAAGCCGTTCCAGCTGTCGCGCACCATGCGGCAGGTGACGGCGATGCGCCAGGCGGCGGCGAGGATGGCCGCGCCGTCGGGGCGGGCCAGGGCACCTTGGCCGACGACGAGCATGGGGCGAATGGCTGCCGAGAGAGTCTCGACAAGGGGATGGCCACCGCCCGCGATCGCGCCGAGCGTCTCCGGCCCCGCACCGAGATTCTCGACCGGGAACGTCAGGTCGAGGCGCGGACCAATGGAGAAGACGCGGAATCCGCCACGAAGATAGCGCTTGCGCAGCCGGGCATTCACCAGCGCCGCCTCCCAACGCGGGTTGGTGCCAATCAGCAGGCACACATCGGCATCCTCGATGCCGGCAATGGTCGTGTTGAACAGATAACTGGCGCGCACGGATGCACCCAGCTTGGCGCCATCCTGGCGACAGTCGAGGTGGGGCGATCCGAGCTGCTCGAACACGTCCTTCAACGCCATCATCGACTCAACGCAGGCAAGGTCGCCGGCGATCGCGGCCATGCCGCCGCCGCCAATACCGGTCATCTTGCTAGCGACAGTACCGAGTGCTTCCTGCCACGTCGCAGGCTCCAGCACACCGTTCTTGCGCACGTAGGGGCGGTCGAGCCGGTTGCGGCGCAAGCCGTCGTAAGCGAAGCGGGTCTTGTCGGAAATCCACTCCTCGTTGATTTCCTCGTTGAGGCGTGGCAGCACCCGCATCACCTCGCGGCCACGCGAGTTGACGTTGATGTTGGATCCGACGGCGTCGAGAACGTCGATCGTCTCGGTACGCACCAGCTCCCAGGTACGCGCGGTATACGCATACGGCTTCGAGTTGAGGGCGCCGACCGGGCACAGGTCGATCATGTTGCCGGACAGCTCAGATGTCAGCGCCTTCTCGACGTAGGTGCCGATCTCCATGTGCTCGCCACGGCCCATGGTGCCGAGCTCCTCGACTCCGGCGACATCGGTCGCGAAGCGGATGCAACGCGTGCAGTGGATGCAGCGCGTCATGTGCGTCTCGATCAACGGACCGAGGTCCTTGTCCGGCACCGCGCGCTTGAACTCGGCGTAGCGGCTGCGGTCGAGGCCATAGGCCATCGCCTGGTCCTGCAGGTCGCACTCGCCGCCCTGGTCACAGATCGGGCAATCAAGCGGATGGTTGATGAGCAGAAACTCCATCACGCCGTTGCGCGCCTTCCTCACCTTCGGCGTGTTGGTTCGGATCACCATGCCTTCGTTGACCGGCATGGCGCAGCTGGCGATGGGCTTGGGCGACTTCTCCATCTCGACCAGGCACATGCGGCAATTGCCGGCGATCTGCAGGCGGTCGTGGTAGCAGAAGCGAGGAATTTCGATGCCGAGCTGCTCGCACGCCTGCAGCACCGTCGTTCCCGCGTCGACGGTGACCTCCGTGCCGTTGATGGTGAGCTTTGGCATCGCGTCCTCTCCCGCTCCGCCTACTCAGCCGCCGTCTGCAGCGGCTTGAGCCGCGCGGTTCGGATGCGCTCTTCGATCACCGGGCGGAAATGGCGGATGAGACCCTGCACCGGCCACGCGGCGCCGTCGCCGAGGGCGCAGATGGTGTGGCCGTCGATCTCATTGGAAACGTCCAGCAATAGGTCGATTTCCTCGGGGCGAGCGTCGCCCTTCACCATGCGCTCAAGCATGCGCCACATCCAGCCCGTGCCCTCGCGGCACGGCGTGCATTGGCCGCAGCTCTCGTGCATGTAGAACTTCGCCAGGCGGGAGATGGCCTTAATGATGTCGGTAGACTTGTCCATCACGATGACCGCGGCGGTGCCAAGGCCGGACTTCACTTCGCGAAGCGCGTCGAAGTCCATGAGCACCGTGTCGCACACCGACTTCGGGATTAGCGGCGTAGACGATCCGCCCGGAATGACGGCAAGCAGGTTGTCCCAGCCGCCGCGCACGCCGCCAGCGTGCTTTTCGATGAGCTCGCGCAGCGGGATGCTCATCGATTCCTCGACGTTGCACGGCTCGTTCACGTGGCCGGATATGCAGTAGACCTTGGTGCCAGTGTTGTTGGGACGTCCGAATGACGCGAACCATGCCGCGCCGCGCCGCAGAATGGTCGGCGCCACCGCAATGGTCTCGACGTTGTTCACCGTCGTTGGGCAGCCCCACACGCCCGCAGCAGCGGGGAACGGCGGCTTCAGGCGCGGCTTGCCGGGCTTGCCCTCGAGACTCTCGATGAGCGCCATCTCCTCCCCGCAGATGTACGCGCCGGCGCCGCGGTGGACGTAAACGTCGAAGTCGTAGCCCGAGCCGCAGGCATTCTTGCCGATAAGGCCCGCGGCGTATGCCTCATCGATCGCAGTTTGCAGCGTCTCCGCTTCGCGCATCAGCTCGCCGCGGATGTAGATGTACGCGGCGCGGCAGCGCATGGCGTAGCCGCCGAGCAAGCAACCCTCGATCAGTTTGTGCGGATCGTGGCGCAGCATGTCGCGGTCCTTGCACGTGCCGGGCTCGCCTTCGTCAGCGTTCACCACGAGGAACGACGGACGGTCGTCGGACTTCTTCGGCATGAACGACCACTTCATCCCGGTCGGGAAGCCTGCGCCGCCGCGGCCGCGCAGGCCGGAGGCTTTGATCTCTTCGACGATCCAGTCCTGGCCTTTGGCCATCAGCTCTTTGGTGCCGGCCCAATCGCCGCGCTTCTTCGCTCCGGCGAGGCGCCAGTCCTCGCGGCCATAGAGATTGGTGAAGATGCGATCCTTGTCGGAGAGCATCAGGCGTCCTTGCCGGTCAAGGTCTTGGCGCCGCTTGCGGGTGCCGAAGTCTGGCGCTTGATCTGCGGTCCGGCCTTGGGCTGCTTGCCGGCCGCGAGGTCATCGAGCAGGCGCGTCATCGAGGCCGCGTCGAGATCCTCGAAGAAATCGTCGCCGACCCACACCACCGGCGCGTTAACGCACGCTGCCAGGCATTCGACCTCGGAGAGGGAGAACTTGCCATCGGGCGTCGTCTCGCCGACATCGATACCGAGTCTGTGCCGGCATGCGTCGATGATCTGGTCAGAGCCGCGCAGCCAACACGGCGTTGTCGTGCAGACCTGCACGTGGTGCCGCCCGATCGATTTCAGGTTGTACATCGTGTAGAAGGTCGCGACCTCGTACACACGGATCGGGGCGAGGCCTAGGAACGCCGCGACATGGTCCATGGCGGCCCGCGGCAGCCACCCCTGGTTCTGGCGCTGGGCGAGATCCAACAGCGGCAAGAGCGCACTCTGCTGCTTGCCGGCCGGATACTTGGCGACGATGGCGCGGGCCATCTCGGCGTTCTCGGGCGTGAAGGTGAACTGCTCGGCGGCGCTCATCGGTCGATCTCGCCGAACACGATGTCGAGGGTGCCGATGATGGCAACGGCGTCGGCAAGCATGTGGCCCCTGCACATGAACTCCAGCGCCTGCAGGTGCGCGAAGCCCGGCGCACGGATCTTGCAGCGGTAGGGCTTGTTTTCGCCTTCGGAAACCAGGAACACGCCGAACTCGCCCTTGGGCGCCTCGACCGCCGCGTAGACCTCGCCGGCAGGCACGCGGTGGCCCTCGGTGAACAGCTTGAAGTGGTGGATGAGCGACTCCATGGTCGCCTTCATCTCCGTGCGCTTGGGCGGCACGATTTTGTGATCGTCGGCGATCACCGGGCCGTTCGGCATCTCCCGCAGGCATTGCTGCACGATGCGGACGCTCTGGCGCATCTCCTCGATGCGGCAGATGTAGCGGTCGTAGCAGTCGCCGTGCTTGCCGACGGGCACGTCGAAGTCCATACGGTCGTAGACCTCGTACGGCTGCGACTTGCGCAAGTCCCAGGCGACGCCGGAGCCGCGCAGCATGACGCCGGTGAACCCCCAATCGAGCGCGTCCTTGGCCGAGACGACGCCGATGTCGACGTTGCGCTGCTTGAAGATGCGGTTCTCGGTGAGCAGGCCCTCGATCTCGTCCAGCACCTTGGGGAAGTGGTCCATGAAGCGGCCGATGTCCTCGGCCATCCCGTCGGGCATGTCCTGGTGCACGCCGCCGATGCGGAAGTAGTTGGCGTGCATGCGCGCACCGGAAACGCGCTCGTAGAATTCCATGAGTTTCTCGCGTTCCTCGAAGCCCCACAGCACCGGCGTCATGGCGCCGACGTCCATGCCTTGCGTCGTGACGTTGAGGATGTGGTTGAGAATGCGCGTTATCTCGCTGAACAGCACGCGGATGTACTGACCGCGCAGCGGCACCTGCAGCCCCAGGAGCTTTTCGGCCGCGAGCACGAACGCATGCTCCTGGCACATCATCGACACGTAATCGAGGCGATCGAAGTACGGGATCGCCTGCGCGTAGGTCTTGTGCTCGATCAGCTTTTCCGTGCCGCGATGCAGCAGGCCGATATGCGGGTCGGCGCGTTCCACCACCTCGCCGTCGAGCTCCATCACCAGGCGCAGCACGCCGTGCGCCGCTGGGTGCTGCGGCCCGAAATTGATCGTGTAGTTGGCAATCTGTACTTCGCCCATGGCAGCTAGCCCGCCTTGGGCGGCGGCGCGGCCGGCGCTCCGGAGGCGCCTTTGGCCTTCTCGTCGCCAGGAAGGATGTACCGCGCTCCCTCCCACGGGCTCATGAACTCGAAGGTGCGGAATTCCTGGGTCAGCGCCACGGGCTCGTACACCACGCGTTTCTGCTCGGCGTCGTAGCGCACCTCGACATAGCCGGTGAGCGGGAAGTCCTTCCGCATCGGATGGCCTTCGAAGCCATAGTCGGTGAGGATGCGGCGCAAGTCCGGATGCCCGGCGAACAGTACGCCGTACAGGTCCCAAGCTTCGCGCTCGTACCAGCCGGCGGCGCGGTACACGTCGGTCACCGACGGCACCGGGGTGACCTCGTCGGTCTCGACCTTGACGCGCACGCGCTTGTTCTTCGTCAGCGACAACAGGTTGTAGACCACGTCGAAGCGTCGCGGACGCGCCGGCCAATCGACTGCAGCAATATCGACGAGCTGCTGGAATTGCTCGTCGTCGCGGAGGAACTTCAGCACGCGGGAGATGGCGTCCGCTTCACACGTCAAGGTGAGCTGACCGAATGCAAGCGATGACCCGGTGATCACGCCCGGCAGCCGCGCGTTGGCGCGGTCGGACAATTCACGGAGGGCTGCGTCTTGGTCCATCGCAGTCCTTGACCGGGGTCTCCATCAACCCGTCTAGCGGGTGATGGTGCCGGTCCTCCGGATCTTCTTCTGCAGCTGCAGGATGCCGTACACCAAGGCCTCGGCGGTCGGCGGGCAGCCGGGCACGTAGATGTCGACCGGCACGATGCGGTCGCACCCGCGTACAACGGAATACGAATAGTGGTAGTAGCCGCCACCGTTGGCGCAGCTGCCCATGGAAATGACCCAGCGCGGCTCGGCCATCTGGTCGTAGACCTTGCGCAGGGCCGGAGCCATCTTGTTGGTCAACGTGCCGGCAACGATCATCAGGTCCGACTGGCGCGGGCTGGCGCGCGGCACAATACCGAAGCGCTCGAGATCGTAGCGCGGCATCGACGCGTGCATCATCTCGACGGCGCAGCAGGCGAGACCGAAGGTCATCCACCAAAGCGAGCCGGTGCGCGCCCAGTTGACGACGTCATCGACCTTGGTGACGAGGAATCCGCGGTCGGACAAGTCCGCCGCCATGCCGGCCAACGCGCCATCACCTTGAGCGGTGCGCGCCGTGAGTTGGGTCTGCGGCTGGGCGATCACTCCCATTCCAGCGCCCCCTTCTTCCACTCGTAGAGGAAGCCGACAGTCAGCACGCCAAGGAACACCACCATGGACCAGAATCCGAACATGCCGATCTGGCCGAGGCTCACCGCCCAGGGGAACAAGAACGCCACTTCGATGTCGAAGATGATGAAGAGCAGCGCCACCAGGTAGAAGCGCACGTCAAACTCGTGGCGCGCATCCGAAAAAGTGTCAAAGCCGCACTCGTAGGGCGAAAGCTTCTCCGGATCGGGCTTCTGCCGGCCGGCGAACCAAGATGCTCCGACAAAGGCCAGAGCCAAACCTGCGGCGATGGCCATGAAGACCAGAATCGGCAGGTATTCCGCCAATAACGCCTGCATGGTTTCGGCCAGCCCGAGAAAAGATGCGCCAACGCCCCCGCCAGCGCAGCACCCTTCCCCAACTTCGTTAGGATGCGTAACAAAGTATAGAGGCCTTTCACGGTCCGGCAAGCCGAGGAATGCCTACGCCGACTGCGGCGGCGCGCCGCAGTTGTACTGGCATCAGAACGGTGTGGATGGGCGATTAACTGGCGGGAGCGACGGGGCTCGAACCCGCGACCTCCGGCGTGACAGGCCGGCGCTCTGACCAACTGAGCTACGCCCCCGTTGCCAGTGCCCGGGGTGTAACGGACCCCATCCCCAGGGTCAAGCACGCCGGGCTCCCTACCCCTCGCATCGCCTGTGTCGGACGGCCGCGCTATAAGACTGCGGGCATGACCGGGTCGCTGTTCGCCGCGCTCGTCACTTTTCTGGTGGTCATCGACCCGCCGGGGATGGCGCCCGTCTTCGCCGCCCTCACCGAGCACCACACTCCGCAGGAGCGCCGAGCCATCGCGCTGCGCGGCACGGTGATCGCGGGCGGAGTGTTGCTCAGCTTCGGCCTGGCCGGGGAGCCGGTGTTGCGGGCATTGGGCATCAGCCTGCCGGCCTTCCGCATTGCCGGTGGAGTGTTGCTGCTGCTGCTCGCCATCGACATGGTGATGGCGCGCCAATCGGGCCTGCGCTCCACGACGCCGCCGGAGAACGCCGAGACAGGCGTGCGCGAGGACGTTTCGGTATTCCCGCTCGCCATCCCCCTCATCGCCGGCCCGGGCGCTATGACCTCGATGGTCCTGCACGTCAGCGCGGCGCGCGGCGACTTCGTGCTGCAGGGCGCCATCCTCGGCCTGATGCTGCTGGTGCTGGCATCGACCTTCGCCTGCTTCCTGATCGCCAACCGCATCATGAAGTTGCTCGGCGTCACCGGCGTGAACGTGGTGAGCCGCGTCATGGGGATCCTGCTTGCCGCCATGTCGATCCAGTTCATGGTCGACGGCATCGTGCAGGCCTGGCCGGGACTCGCGACCTAAAGGCCGGCCTTCTTCAGCAGCGCGTGGACACGGGTCCGCCGCGTCGCCGAGCGGATGGCGTTGCGCACCGGCAGCGGCAGGAACCAGTAACGAGGCGCCAGTCCAGCTCGCCGCGTCTTTGCCCAAGTGCGCGATCGGTCGTAGCCCACCTGCCGCACCGAGAGCACTTTACTTCGCAAGATCCAAGATCATGTAGGTGGCGACGCGGTCGCAGTCGCGCGGCTCGCCGACCGTTCCGGGGTTGATGACGTAGTGCGCGTCGTCGCGCAGCATGACCACGTCGGCCGTGCAGTCGGCCATCCTGCCGCCGCGCATCTCGTACGCGCTCACGCGATGGGTGTGTCCGTGGGCGCAGATGTGCGCGCCGGATGGATGCCGCTCCAGCGCGGCGCACGTTTGCCGTCGCTTGTCGTCGCTGTTCAGGCGCACGAGCTCGCAGCCGACCTCCGGATGCAACACGCCGTGCACGGCCACTACGGCGCTGCCCACCGCGGCCTTCAACGGAAGGCCGGCAAGGAGGTCGAGATCGGCCTGCAGCAGGTTGGCGCGGGTCCAGGCGATGGCCCGCGCGGCGGTGGCGTTGAAACCGGTGGCCGAAAGCTGGTCGGACACGGCGCGGTCATGGTTGCCGGCGATCCAGACCGGATCGAGCTCACGCAGCCGCGCTAGGCACTCGCCGGCATCGGCGTTGTAGCCGACGACATCGCCGAGACAGACGACACGGTCGGCGCCCACGCCGCGCAGGTTGGCGAGTGTCGCGTCCAACGCTTCGAGGTTGGCGTGGATATCGGAAATGAGTGCCAAGCGCATGCGACTACCTTTTGCCCGGGAGTGGCATTGCGGATCCTCCCACGCGTCGCCAGCGAGCCACCACCTGCTGCGCGACGCGGCCGAATACGGGCATGGGGTCATCCCATGCCAGCACCGACTTCGCTTCGCACCGCGCCGCGAATGACAGCCAAGACGCAAGCGAGATGCCGGATGCTTTTGCGGCCCGCCGATCGGTGCTGGGACGCAGCCAGCGCACGCCCGCGCGCGCCGCGCGCATCGGCGGTCGCGGCCGCCCGACGGCGTCGCCGTAGACCAGCGCGGGCAGGTTGACGCCGGCGACTGCGCCCAAGTGGTGCCAAAGGTTGAAACGGGGGTTGACCTCGAGCAGGAGCAACCCCCGTCCGGTGCCCGCTTGAAGTCGAACTTTGCCACGCCGCGCAACCCGAGCCTTCCTATCAGTACACGTCCCAGCGCAAGCACGTCGGCGGCCGCACTCGTCTCCAGCGCGCAACTGTGCCCGCATTCCACCGGATAGGTGCGGATCTTGCGCCCGGCGAACTCGCCTGCGATGGCGCCCTGCGCATCGACGTAGACGTGGTAGCTCTCGATGCGGCTTTCGGGGCCCGACACCTCGTCCTGCAGCAGTTAGCGGCCGCCCGCAGTGGCCAGTCCCGGCCACAGGTCTTGCAGGGACCGACAAGTGGGCAGTCGCAGCGCCTTGAACGGGCCGGCGATGGCGTCCCACGCAGGCACGCGTCGCAAGGGCTTCAAAATGGCCGGCCCGGTGAGTTCGTGCTCCGGCGGGGGCTCCATCGAGGGCTGCACCACCCGTGTGCGCGGTACGGGTAGGCCGAGCCGAGCCGCGAGACCGGCAAAGCGCTCCTTGTCCGCGAGGTCCTCGATCAGCCCGGAGCCGCCAATGGAAGGTGGAACCACGGCGCGAGCTTGTCTCGGTTACGGGAGAAGAGCAGCAGTTGGGCGTCGTTCTCAAAGAACAGGACGGGCCGCTCCGGCTGCGCCTCCGCGAACTCGATGAGGCGCTCCACCAGCTTCCCACCCGCCGTCTCGAAATCCTCCCAGTACAGGACGCGCCGGGCGAAACGATTGAATGCCGCAGGGCTGCCAGGCCGGGTGATGACCGCGCACGGTACTGCCGCAAGCCCAAGCGGCCGCACTAGATCCAAGTCGCCCAAGACACAGGCGAGCGGCAGCGTGTCGATTGTGGAAGGAATGCGCAAAGCTCAGGCGGGCTTATTCGCCATCTCTGGCCGAGATCGTGACATGGCCAGGATAGTCCCCTGCCTAGGCTCGGCCTCGGGCGCGACGGAGGTACCGCGGAGCGCTGAAAGTGGTGGGCGATGAGGGGTTCGAACCCCCGACCCTCTCGGTGTAAACGAGATGCTCTACCGCTGAGCTAATCGCCCGGAAATCCAGATAACACGGGTGGCTGCGGGGCCCCAGCCGGACCTTCGCACTGGCGCCGAAAAGTAGGCCGGCCGCCCTTTTGGGGCGGCCGGCGAAAGAGAACCAGCTTGGGCGACGAAAACGTGCCGAGGTGTTAGTTAACCGCGTCCTTGAGGGCCTTGCCAGCCTTGAACTTCGGCTGCTTCGTCGCGGGAATTTGGATCTTCTCGCCGGTGCGAGGGTTGCGGCCCTCAGAAGCGGCGCGCTTCGCGACGGTGAACGTGCCGAACCCCACCAGGCGAACCTCGTTCCCCTTGGACAGCGACTTGGTGATGGAATCGAAGACGCTTTCGACGGCCTTGGTGGCATCCGTTTTGGAAAGGTTCGCCGTACGCGCAACGTCTGCCACAAGATCGTTCTTGTTCACGATTGAGCCCCCCTCTGCGCTGAGCAGGAAAAATGTTATCAAAATGATCCAGGATCGTAAGGCTGAGCGTAGTCTAGTGCGGCTTATCCGCAGCCGTCAAAGGCAAAACGGGCGGGTTTCTGCTCAAAAAGCCCGCCCCTTTCCTCGTTTTCAACCCCTGTTGCGGGGCCGCATCATGTGTGTCGCGACGGTGCCGCGCCTAATGTGTGGTGACCGCGTCGCGATCCTCCGCCTTGTCGGAACGCACCTTGTCGTCGCGCTCCTCCTCCTCCCACTTGATGGGCACCAGAGGCCGGGTCAACGCACGCTTCAACACCTCGTCGACGGTCGCGACCGGCACCAGCTCCAGCCCCTTTTTCACGTTGTCGGGGATGTCGGCCAGGTCCTTCTCGTTCTCCTTCGGGAACAGGACGACCTTCAGCCCGCCGCGCAGCGCCGCCAGCATCTTCTCCTTGAGGCCACCAATCGGCAGCACGCGGCCGCGCAGCGTGATTTCGCCGGTCATGGCGACGTCCTTGCGTACCGGGTTGCCCGCCAGCACCGAGACGATCGAGGTCGCCATGGCCACTCCCGCCGATGGGCCGTCCTTGGGGGTCGCACCCTCGGGCACGTGGACGTGGATGTCGCGCTTCTCGAACAGGTTCGGCTTGATGCCAAACTCGATGGCGCGTGCGCGGACGAACGATGCCGCGGCCTGCACCGACTCCTGCATCACGTCGCCGAGCTTGCCCGTGATCTGCATCTTGCCCTTGCCGGGCACCATCACCGCTTCGATCGACAGGAGCTCGCCGCCAACCTCGGTCCAGGCCAGGCCGGTGGTCACGCCCACCATGTCTTCCAGCTCGGCCTCGCCGTAGTGGAAGCGATGCACGCCCGCGTACTTCTCGAGGTTGCGGCCGCTGACAGTGACCTTGCCGGAGCCCTTCTTGACGAGTTCGCGGGTGGCCTTGCGGACGAGGCCCGCGATCTCGCGCTCGAGGTTACGAACACCGGCCTCGCGCGTGTAGTAGCGGATCAGGTCACGCAGAGCGGAGTCGGAGATGGTCCATTCGTCCGTCTTCAGCCCGTGCGACTCGAGTTGCTTCGGGATGAGGTGGCGCTTGGCGATCTCCAACTTCTCGTCCTCGGTGTAGCCCGAGATGCGGATCACCTCCATGCGGTCCAGCAGCGCCGGCGGTATGCGCAGCGTGTTGGCCGTGGTGATGAACATCACGTCGGACAGGTCGTAATCGAGCTCGAGGTAGTGGTCGTTGAACGTCGCGTTCTGTTCAGGATCCAACACCTCCAGGAGCCCCGATGACGGGTCGCCGCGGAAGTCCGCGCCGAGCTTATCGACCTCGTCGAGCACGATGAGCGGATTGGTGGTCTTCGCCTTTTTCATCGACTGGACGATCTTGCCCGGCAGTGAGCCGATGTAGGTGCGGCGGTGGCCACGTATCTCGGCCTCGTCGCGCACGCCGCCCAGCGACAGGCGCACGAAGTTGCGGCCGGTCGCCTTGGCGATCGACTTGCCGAGCGAGGTCTTGCCGACGCCGGGCGCTCCGACCAGGCACAGAATCGGTCCGCGCAGGTGCTTGGTGCGCTGCTGTACCGCCAGGTACTCGAGGATGCGTTCTTTCACTTTCTCCAGCCCGAAATGATCCTCATCGAGGATCTTCTCGGCTTTGACGATATCGCGGCTGATGCGGCTCTTCTTGCCCCACGGGATCGACAGGATCCAGTCTAAGTAGTTGCGCACAACGGTGGCTTCGGCCGACATCGGGCTCATGTTGCGCAGCTTCTTCAGCTCGGCGGTGGCCTTCTCGCGCGCTTCCTTGGACAGCCGCGTCTTCTTGATGCGGTTCTCCAGCTCGGACAACTCGTCGCGGCCGTCCTCGCCCTCGCCCAGCTCGCGCTGGATCGCCTTCATCTGCTCGTTCAGGTAGTACTCGCGCTGCGTCTTCTCCATCTGTCGCTTGACGCGGTTGCGAATGCGCTTCTCCACCTGCATCACGCCAATCTCGCCCTCCATCAGGGCGTAGGCGCGCTCCAGCCGCTCCATGACGTTGGCGATCTCGAGCAGCTCCTGCTTCTCCGCGACCTTGGTCGTGAGGTGCGACGCGACCGTGTCGGCGAGCTTGGAGGTATCGTCGATCTGGTTGAGCGAAACCAGGACCTCGGGCGGAATCTTCTTGTTTAGCTTCACATACTGCTCGAACTGCGAATACAGCGAGCGTGCCAGCGCCTCGACCTCACGCGGGTCGCCCTTGACCTCGTCGATGACCTCCGCCTCGGCGCGGAAGTACTCCTTCGACTCGTCGAGCTTGTGGATGCGCGCACGCTGGCCGCCCTCGACCAGCACCTTGACGGTGTTGTCGGGCAGCTTCAGCAGCTGCAGCACGGAGCCGATCGTGCCGACGCGGTGGATGTCGTCGGGCGTGGGGTCGTCCTCGGCGGCGTTCTTCTGGGCGACCAGCAGGATCTGCTTGTCGTCCCGCATGACCTCCTCGAGGGCGCGGACAGACTTCTCGCGGCCGACGAACAGGGGAACGATCATGTGGGGGAAGACCACGATGTCCCTGAGCGGCAGGACCGGGTAGGACTGGGTCTTCGGGGTATCTGTCATAGCGCCTCTCTCAAAAGCCCCGCGGACTTCGGGGCGGATTGCAGACGCAGCAGCGGGTGCGTCCTGTGTGGGCGCATCCGGGTCACCTCGTCAGGGTGCCCGTTGACACAGGATGTGGCAAGCAAAGTCGCTCAAATCAAGGTCAATTGTCACAGCCGCCGGCCGGAGTGTGGACCTCCAACCACGCCCTATGGTGAACGCGCCGCAGGACGGGTGACATTCACCATATCGGGCTTCCTGACGCCCTTGTCCGCCAACGACAAAGCCGAGGCTCGCGCCTCGGCTTTGCATTTAGGGGATGCGCGATCGGCTTTACGCCGTGGCGTTGTCCTCGCGGCGCTCGGAGTAGATGCGCAGCGGCTGCGCGCGTCCCTCGACCACCTCGGAATTCACCACCACCTCTTCGACGCCCTCTAGGCTCGGCAGCTCGAACATGGTGTCGAGCAGGATCGCCTCCATGATCGAGCGCAAGCCACGGGCGCCGGACTTGCGGCCCATCGCCTTGCGGGCGATCGAGGTGAGCGCGTCGTCCGAGAAGGTGAGCTTGACCGACTCCATCTCGAACAAGCGCTGGTACTGTTTCACCAGAGCGTTCTTCGGACGTACCAGGATGTCCACGAGCGCCTTCTGATCGAGGTCGTCGAGGGTCGCCACCACCGGCAGACGGCCGATGAACTCCGGGATGAGGCCGAATTTCAGCAGGTCCTCCGGCTCGAGCTGCTTAAGGATCTCGCCGGTCTTGCGGTCGTCCGGAGCGCGCACGTCGGCGCCGAAGCCGATCGAGGTGCCATGGCTGCGCGACGAGATGATCTTCTCCAGCCCGGCGAAGGCGCCGCCACAGATGAACAGGATGTTGGTCGTGTCGACCTGCAGGAATTCCTGCTGCGGGTGCTTGCGGCCGCCCTGCGGAGGCACCGAGGCGATGGTGCCTTCCATGATCTTCAGCAGCGCCTGCTGCACGCCTTCGCCCGACACATCGCGGGTGATCGACGGGTTGTCGGACTTGCGCGAGATCTTGTCGACCTCGTCGATGTAGACGATGCCGCGCTGCGCGCGCTCGACATTGTAGTCGGCGGCCTGCAACAGCTTGAGAATGATGTTCTCGACGTCCTCGCCGACGTAGCCCGCCTCAGTGAGCGTCGTCGCGTCGGCCATAGTGAACGGCACGTCGAGGATGCGTGCCAGCGTCTGCGCCAGCAGAGTCTTGCCCGTGCCGGTCGGACCGACCAGGAGGATGTTGGACTTCGCCAGTTCGACGTCGTTCGACTTCGCGCTGTGGGAGAGCCGCTTATAATGGTTGTGAACGGCGACCGAGAGGACGCGCTTGGCGTAGCCCTGGCCGATCACGTAGTCGTTCAGGACGCCGCAGATGTCCTCCGGCGTCGGGACGCCCTCCGAAGTCTTAACGAGGGCGGATTTGTGCTCCTCGCGGATGATGTCCATGCAGAGCTCGACGCACTCGTCGCAGATGAACACCGTCGGGCCAGCAATCAGCTTGCGGACCTCATGCTGGCTCTTTCCGCAGAAGGAGCAGTAGAGGGTGTTCTTCGAGTCGCCGGACTTGGTCATGGGGGCCTGCACAGGACCGGATGTTGTGTTATCCGGCCTTCCCTACTCATAGATGTTATCCGCGGAGCTTCCTGACTACAAACCCCGTTGGCAATCCCCAAGAGAGCCGATCAGGCAACACATCCGGCTTTATCAGGTGCCGAACGTACCGCGAGTATGGTTTAAAAAACGTTAATTGGCCGCGAGGCTGTCGCCGGACCCACGCTTATTCGCCCTTGACGCGCAGCTTCTCGACGGTCTTGGCCTCTTCCTCCGGACGCGGCCGGTGCGTCTGGATCTCATCGATGATGCCGAACTCCTTCGCCGCCTCCGCCGTCATGAATGTGTCGCGGTCGAGGCTCTTTTCAATGCGCTCCATCGTCTGGCCGGTGTGCTTGGCGTAGATGCGATTCAGGCGCTCGCGCAGCGCCAGAATCTCGCGCGCCTGGATCTCGATGTCCGACGCCTGGCCCTGATAGCCGCCCGACGGCTGGTGCACCATGATGCGCGCGTTCGGCAACGCGAAGCGCATGCCGGGCGCGCCGGCGGCGAGCAGCAGCGACCCCATCGACGCGGCCTGGCCGAAGCACAGGGTGGATACCTTGGGCCGCACGTACTGCATCGTGTCGTAGATCGCCAAGCCGGACGAGACGATGCCGCCCGGCGAGTTGATGTACATCGCGATGTCCTTCTGCGGGTTCTCCGCTTCGAGGAACAGCAGCTGCGCATTCACCAAGCTCGAGGTGACGTCGTCGATCGGACCGGAGATGAAGATGATGCGCTCCTTGAGCAGGCGCGAGTAGATGTCATAGGCGCGCTCGCCCCGGTTGGTCTGCTCGACCACCATCGGCACCAGGTTCTGCATCCGCGTCAGATGGTCCGTCATCGTCTCCGTCGGCTCCTTAGCTGTCTCTCGTTTGACTCGCGCCTGTCTCGTTACTCGTCCTTCTTGGACTTGGGCTTCTTCTTGGCCTTGCCCTCGCTCGTGGCTTCCGCTTCCGCCAGTGCCTCGTCCTCGCTCTCGTCGAGGAGCTCCTCCGGCGTCACCTTCTTGTCGCTGACCTTGGCGGTGCCGACGATGAAGTCGATGACCTTGTCCTCGAGAATGGGCCCGCGCAGTTGGTCCACCGACTGCGGATTGTTGCGGAAGTACGCGTAGATCGCCTTCTCCTGGCCGGGGAACCGCGCCGCCTGCTGGGTGATGGCGCGCTCGATCTCCTCGGACGTCACAGCGATATTGTTGCGGCGGCCGACTTCGGCAAGGACGAGGCCGAGACGCACGCGGCGCGTAGCGAGCTTCTTGTACTGCTCCTTGAGTTCGTCCTCGGACTTGCCCTCGTCGCCCGGCTCGTGCTGCCCGCGCTTGCGTGCCGCGTCGACCTCACCCCAGATGACGGCGAACTCGGCGTCGACCAGCCCCGGCGGGACCTCGAACGAGTGCATGTTCGACAGCTGGTCGAGAACACTGCGCTTCAGGCGCCGGCGCGACACCGCGCCGAAGTCCTTCTGCAGCTGTTCCTTCACCGCCGTCCGCACGCCGTCGAGGTTCTCGAGGCCCAGCGCCTTGGCGAGGTCGTCGTCAACCTTCGGCTCCTCGGGGATCTTGATCTCCTTCACGGTCGTGTCGAACAAGCCCTCGCGGCCGGCCAGGAATCGCACCCCGTAGTCGGACGGGAACGTCGCCTTGATCTGGACCTTGCCGCCGACCTCGGCGCCGACGAGCTGGTCCTCGAAGCCCGGAATGAATTGCCCGGTGCCGAGCTCGACGCGGGCGCCTTCGGCCTTGCCGCCCTCGAACTCGACGCCGTCGACGGTGCCCACGAAGTCGATGGTGAGAAGGTCGCCCTTCTTGGCGTTGTGGCCTTCCGGCGCCGGACCGAATTTGCGCTGGCCCTGGGCGAGTCGCTGCATGGCCGCGTTGATGTCCTTCTCGGACGGCTCGGCAACCCAGCGCTCCGCTTCCAGCTTGGCGATATCACCCGGATCGAACTCCGGCATGATCTCGAAGGCGAGCGTGTACTCGAGATCCTTGCCCTCGTCGAACGCCTTGATCTCGACCCGCGGCTGGGTGGCCAAGCGCAGCGAGCGCTCGGCGATAGCCGCCTGGCTCGACGTGGAAACCGTCTCATCGAGCACCTCGCCCAGCAACGCTTTGCCGAAGCGCTGCTTCAGCAGGGTCTTCGGCACCTTGCCGGGACGGAAGCCGGGCATGTTGGCGCTGTGGCTGAGGCGATCGAGCCGCGCGGTCATCCGGTCGGTGAGGTCACGCGCCTCCACCACGATCTTGAATTCGCGCCGAAGGCCTTCGGCGTTGGTCTCAGTTACCTGCATCCGGGTTGCTCAGGGTAAGGCGGTGATCCAAAGGCGCTTCTAGGATAGCGGTGGGCAAGTTGGTGCGGCTGGAGGGACTCGAACCCCCAAGCCCGAAGGCACATGCTCCTAAGGCATGCGTGTCTGCCAATTCCACCACAGCCGCGTCCAGCTTGCACTCCGCCGGGAGCGTACGAATGCGGTCGCGACCGCGGCCCGGCCTGGAGTTCGCGAAGGGCGCCTTCTTATCACTCAGCGTGGGGTTATCACAGGGCTTTGCGGGGCTCCCACCGGCCGTTCGGGCGGGCAATGGGACGCCACCCGCACCGGCTCAGTTTGCCGATTCCGCCGCTTCCGGCGAGATCCAATTCCTGAACTGCTACAGATCGTTAGCGCTCGACGTTTATGCGGGACTTCGGATGCTGCGCAGCACGCTCGGGAGGGTCCGGTGCAGATCGGATGCGATGAGTCCGGGGCCGAACTGGCGCGCCGCCTCGCCGTGCAACCAGACAGCCGCGGCCGCCGCGTCGAATGCCGTCATGCCCTGCGCCAGCAGGCCGCCGATGAACCCTGCCAGCACGTCGCCCGACCCGGCCGTGGCGAGGGTGGCAGGCGCATTGGCGTTGATTGCCGCTCGCCCACCGGGATGCGCCACGACCGTGTCCGGCCCCTTGCGCGCGATCACCGCGTTCGCCTCGGCGGCCGCGGCGCGCGCCTGCAGCAGACGGTCGCCAAGATTCGCTGCCGCTGGAAACAGGCGTCCAAACTCGCCGTCGTGGGGTGTGAGCACGCAATCCGGCCGAAGCTGCGCGAGCAGCGTCTCGCGTTTGCCGGCGAACGACGTGAGCGCGTCCGCGTCAAGAACGCAGGCAACTCCGCTGCGTAGAGCCGTCAGGACATTCTCGGCCGTGCTTTCGCCGACGCCGTTGCCCGGTCCAACGATGGCGACATTGCGCCGGCGCGCCTTCAGCGCGGCCGCCAGCGCGTCGGGGTTCGCGACACTTTTCAGCAGCACTTCGGTGACGTGCTCGGCATGGATGGGGATCGCCTCCGGCGGCCCCGCGAGGGTGACGAGGCCCGCGCCCGCCCGCAGCGCGCTTTCCGCAGCTAGGCGCGCCGCCCCCGTCGAAGCGACTCCGCCGCTCATCACTAAGACATGGCCGCGGCCGTACTTGTGAGTCGTGGCGGACGGCTCCGGCAGCGACCAAAGAGCCGGTCCGTTCTCGAACGTTGTGACTTCGATGTCAGCGAGCACGGAGGCCGGGATCCCGATGTCGGCCACCACAATGTCCCCACAAAATTGTCTCGCTGGATAAAGGAGATGAGCCGGCTTCTTGCGAAAGAAGGTTACCGTCAGGGCCGCCCTCGCATAGGGCCCGCTGAGGGCGCCGGTGTCACCGGTTACGCCGCTCGGCACGTCCACCGCGACGCAGTCCAAGCCGCGCTCGGTGACGGCGCGGCCGATCGCCGCCGCGGCGCCGTCGAGCGGCCGCGAAAGCCCGGCACCGAAGAGCGCGTCAACGACGAGTTCGGCGCCATCCAGTGCGGCCGGCGACACTGCCTCGGCGCTACCGTCCCACTTCGTCCGCACGGCCGCAGCGTCGCCCTTCGACTCGCCGAGCGCCGCGACGCGCACCGGCCAGGCAGCATCACGCAGGACTCGCGCGACGACAAAGCCATCGCCGCCGTTGTTGCCGGGTCCGCACAGTACGACCGTGGGGCGTGCCGCGAATCGCTGGCGAATGGCGTCGGCGACTCCCTGCCCCGCCGCCTCCATGAGGCGCAGGCTCGATATGCCCGCCGCGGCGGCGAGACGATCCGCCTGGGCGTGCTGCGCGACGGTAAGGACTTCCGGACCGGGAACGAACGGCGCCATGCCGCCGCAGACTACTCTACGAGCGATCCGCGGCGCCTTGCCCCCCGCCAAGCGCCGCGGTGAGCGACGACGTGACCTCGCTGCCGAGCTTGGCGATGGAGGCGCGATCCTGCTCGGCGAACGGCAGCGGCCTGCATGCCGCCATGGTCACGATGCCGAGCCGGGCCGTGCGCATGCCGCTGAGAACGCCCTCGCCGACGCGCGCCGACAGGAGCCCGGCGAGACGCGCGCCCACGTGGCTCAGCATCGCATCGGCGACGAAGTCTGCGGCGCCCTGCGTCGCGGCCGTATAGAAGACTCGGCGCACCAGTCCCCACCGGGCGAAAAACCCTGGCTGGAAGCCATAGACTGCCGCCACCTCGCGCACCATGCGCAGCCCGCGCCAGACGATGATTCCGGCATCGAGGACGCCGAAGGGACTCATGGTGGCCAAGGCCGGCATCGCGGGAAGCACGGGAGACGACCTGATACGCCTGCCGGTCCAACGGCCGCACGATGCCGTCAGCCAACAGGTCCAGGACCTGGCGATCGGAGTGGGCCGTCGTCGCGGAGGCGCGGAAGTGCTCGATCGCGTCGGCAAGCTCTGGCCGGTGGCGCAAGGGATCGATGATGCGCGCCGCCAGCGCCAGCGCGCGGCCGTGGCCATTGCCGGCGAGGACGACCGCCGCCTCTCGTGCCAGCTCCTCGACGTCGCGCAACTTGCGCATCTCGCTGGTAAAGCTGAACACCTCCCTCACCAAGAGGACGACGCCCGTGAACGCGGTAATTCCCAGCAACATGGCGAGCGGCACGCCGACCGTCGCATTGCGGCCGAGCACGCCGATAGTGAAGTCCCATAGCTGGAGGCCGATGGCACCGGCCGAGAACAGAACGGCGCTGGCGCCGAACACCTTCAAGAGTGTGCGGCGGGGGCGCGCAGGCGGCGGCACCAGAACCGGAACTGCCGCGGCGCGCGTCTGGGTGACAACCAGCTCCGCGGGCGCCAGTGGACGCGCGGCCGGCGCGTCTGCGGTCGCGCGCACCGATTCCGGCGGGACCTCGAACGGGCGGCGTCCGTCGCTCATCGCAGGCGGCTTCCAACCAAGGCCTGGAGCGCCTCATCGAGCCCGATGTGCGGCAAGCCCCGCGCGCCGGTCACGTGCACCGGCAGGAAGTCGAGGAAGCAAAAGCATCCCTCTCGCCAATCCTGCGGGCCAGGGAAGTGGTCCGGGATTTCGCCCGGGAACAACGCTGTCTCCGTCTCTCGTCCCGCCGGCAGGCCTCGCACCAGGCTGAGAGTCTGGCCCTGCACCTCGCCAACGACGTCCTCGGTACAGCGCACCGAGGAAATCGCCAGCGCTCGCGTCTCGACGCCGCGGAAGCGAAATCCGATTCGCTTCGCGCGCAACCACCTCCTCGAGCAACCGGCGGAGGTTGGGATGCTGGTTGCTCGAAACGTGTTCGGCCTTGGTGGCGGCGAACACGACGCGGTCCGTCAGCGCGCCCTCCAGCCAGGCGCGCAAGCCAGAGCGGCTGTAATCGAAGCTGTGCAGGATGGCGGCGATGGGCCGCACGCATGTCGTCGAATGCCGCCTGTCCCGCCTTGAGCGCGCCGAGGACGTCGACCAACACGATCTGCGCGTCGAAATAGCGGAAATGGTCGCGGTAGAAGGGCGCCACGACGCGCTCGCGATAAGCGTCATAGCGCGCGGCCATGGCCGCGAACGCTGAACCTGGGCCCCGAGCGCTGCCGGCCGACGGCCGCAGCGGAGAAAGCTCGAGCAGCGGATCGTCAGGGCTGAGGTCCCCGGGACGCAGCAGGCGCGCCGGCTGATTCAAAGTCAGTCCGGCCTCCGGCTGGGCACTGGCGCGCAGGGAGTCAGCGTACAGCGTCGCTGCGCGCCTCAGAACGTGGGGGTCGGCCGAAGCCTCGCCGTCGATGCCCGTGACGAACGCCCGCCACTCCCGATACAGGCTTTCGCGCGGCCCGCTGGCGGTGAGCGCCAGCATCTCCGCCGACCAGGTCGCGAAGTCCTTTGGTGAGTAGCGGCAAATCGAGGAGCCACTCGCCGGGGTAGTCGATCAAATCGATATTCAGCGTGCGCACGCGGCTGCCGCTGAGCAGTGCCAACGCCCGTCGCGAACGGTAACGCACCGCAATGCGCAGTCCGCACAGCCGGTCGGTCGGCGCCGGCCAATCGTGTTCGCCGCGCCGAGCGCCGCCGCCCGTGATCGCCGCCAGCGACGTCTCGAACGGAAACGTCGGCAGACCCGGCAGCGGGAACACCTCGGCGGCGATCAGGTCGCCGCGCGACGCTACCTTGAGAAACGGCAGGAGGTCGGGCCACTGCCCCGCGCTCATCAGGTTGTGGATGACCGAAGTGGTGAAGACGGTCTTGCCGCAGCGGCGCAGACCGGTGACGGCGACGCGCACGGTGTTGCGTTCGGCGAGACGGCGCAGGAGCGTCTACGGGGTCGGTCGCGACATTAAGGAAGGGCACTCCGGACGCGGCGCGAGGCGGTGCCGCTCATGTAGGTACGGCCTACCCGGAATACTATGGCTCGTTCCCGCGCAGCCCGAAGTGCCCAAATTTCGGGCAATCCTGACAGCGACTGCCTAACACTCTGGCGCGCACCCGCCCGCCATGGTTAAGTTGGAAACCGACCGGGAGCCTTGGGGGGCAGTTTCCTGGAGGTGAGCTCCGGTGTTCCTTGCGCACTTGTCCCCCTGGCCGACACGGCCTGTGGGGAGATCGCATGTTGAGCAACCGCCTGCCCGCGCGGCATTCAGCCCGCCTTCCGAGCATCGCTGCTATCGCCGTCGCCGCCTTCCTGCTGCCGGGAGGCGCCAGCGCCCAAGAGATCGACACGGGCGATACCGCGTGGATGCTCACCTCGACAGCGCTGGTGTTGTTCATGACGCTGCCCGGGCTCGCCTTGTTCTATGCGGGCCTCGTGCATACGCGGAACGTGATGTCGGTGCTGATGCACGTCGTTGCGATCGCGTGCGTCGCGTCGGTTCTCTGGTTCATCTTCGGCTACGGCCTCGCCTTCGGCGAAGGCAATGCTTGGATCGGCAGTCTCGACCGCGCATTCCTACGGGGCATGACCACCGAATCGGTGGTGGAAAAAATGCCCGAGTCGGTGTTCTTCATGTACCAGATGACATTCGCCATCATCACGCCGTGCCTGATCGTCGGCGCCTACGTGGAGCGCATTCGCTTCTCGGCGGTGCTCGTTTTCAACGCGCTGTGGCTCCTGATCGTCTACTTCCCGGTCGCGCACTGGGTGTGGGGCGCCGGCGGTTGGCTGTTCGGGGAGGGTCCGCGGGCCGAAGGCGGCATCCGAGATTTCGCCGGCGGCCTCGTGGTGCACACCACCGCGGGCGTCTCCGCCATCGTGATGGCGGTGCTGCTGCGCAACCGCCACGGCTTTCCGCAGGAGATCAAGCCGCCGCACATGCCGGGCCTTGCCGTGATGGGTGCGGCGATGCTGTGGGTCGGCTGGTTCGGGTTCAATGCGGGCAGCGCGCTGGCGTCGGGCCAGGGCGCCGGCATGGCCATGACGGCAACTCATCTTGCCGCCGCCACCGCTTCCTTGGTGTGGATGGGCATCGAGTGGATGCGTCATGGCAAGGCGAGCGTGGTCGGCATCGTCACCGGCACGATCGCCGGCCTGGCGACGGTGACGCCCGCGTCCGGCTTCATCGGCCCGATGGGTGGCTTCCTCATTGGCATCGCCGCCGGCGTTGTCTGCTACTTCGTCACCCAGTTCGTGAAGCAGCGTCTGCGCATCGATGACTCCCTCGACGTGTTCGCCGTCCACGGGGCTGGCGGCATGCTCGGCGTGCTGTTGACCTCCTTCCTCGCCTCGCCCACCTTCCAGGGCCTCGGCTTCGCCGAGAACATGACGGCCGCGAGCCACTTCGTTGTGCAGCTCAAGGGCGTGGTGATCGTGGCGGCATGGTCCGCAGTCGCCACTTGGGTGCTGGTCAAGGTGACTCAGGCCCTGGTCGGCCTGCGGGTCTCGAAGGAAGAAGAGTACGAGGGGCTCGATATCACCGCGCACGGTGAGCGCGCCTACGATCTCTAAGCTAGGGTAAGCTCAGCTTGGCAGGCGAGGTTGCCTCGCTGGCCGGAGTGAGGAGGAGCCATGAAGCTCATCACCGCGATCGTAAAGCCGCACAAGCTGGATGAAGTGCGCGAAGCGCTGACCTCGGCCGGAGTCCAGGGCATGACCGTGACGGAGGTGAAGGGCTTCGGACGCCAGAAGGGACACACTGAGATCTATCGCGGTGCCGAGTACATCGTCGACTTCCGTCCCAAGGTGAAGATCGAGGTGGTGGTGGACGACGGGGTTGCGGACCGCGTCATCCAGGCGATACGCGACTCCGCCCACACCGGCCAGATCGGCGACGGCAAGATCTTCATTGCCGATGTCGCGGACGCCATCCGCATCCGCACCGGCGAGTCCGGACCGGAAGCGCTCTAGCACCTCCTCTCTGATCACCGGTCGCGACCGGGCGGCGTGCTAGCTTGCCCGGATGCACGTCGTCGTCCTCGGTGCCGGCGTCATTGGCATCACCACCGCGCACTTCCTGGTCGAAGCCGGCGCGAAAGTGACGGTCGTCGAGCGCCGTCCGGGCCCCGCGCAGGAAACCAGCGCCGCCAACGGCGGTCACCTTTCGGCGAGCCAGGCGCGGCCATGGGCAACGCCGTCGGTCCCGCGCCAGTTGGTGCGCTGGCTCGGTCAAGCGGGCGCGCCGCTGCGTCTGCCGCTGTGGCGATGGGACCCGGGACTGTGGCGCTGGAGCCTGCGCTACCTGTCAAACTGCCTGCCGATGCGATATCGGGCCAATACGCGCGCACTACTGACGCTCGCGCACTACAGCCACATCATGCTGCAGGAGCTCGTGGCCAGGAGCGGTATCGCCTTCAATCATCATCCGGGCGGGTTGCTCGCCCTGTATCGCTCGTCCGCTTCCCTCGAACGCGCGCGCGCCGAGATCGCCGCGCTGTCCGGCACCGGACTCGTGGACGATGAAGTCCTCGGTGCGGACGAATGCGCACGCATCGAACCCGCGTTGCAGTCGGCGCGCGACCGTGGACTTCTGACTGGCGGAGTCTTCTCGCCCAAGGGTGCCACGGGAGACGCGGCGCAGTTCTCGCGTGCGCTGGCAGAAGCAAGCGGGCGGCGTGGCGTCGTCTTCCGGTACAGCACCACCGTCGAAGGAGTCGAATGTTCCGGCGGCCGAGTGACCGGCGTCCGCACTTCCGCGGGCGTGATCGGCGCCGACACCGTGGTCGTAGCTTTGGCGATGGACAGTCGGTCCATCGCCGCCGCTTTTGGCCTAAGCCTGCCGCTCTATCCGGTGAAAGGGTATTCGATTACCGTGCCGATCGACTCAAGCGAGGCCCGCCTGCCGCACATCGGCATCCTGGACGACGACCGCAAGGTGGTGTTCGCGCGCTTTGGTGCCGAGTTCCGCGCCGCCGGCACCGCCGAGTTCGCTGGCTTCGACATGCGCATCGACCATCGTCGCATCTGGCCGATCCTCGCTGCGGCCCAGGAGCTGTTTCCAGGGCCGCTCGATTGCTCGACCGGTGAAACTTCCGCAAGCTGGACGGGCTTGCGCCCGATGACTCCGGATGGTTCGCCCGTCCTTGGTCCTGTCCCAGGCGCCGCGGGACTGTTCTTGAACACCGGTCACGGACCCCTCGGCTGGACCTTGGCCGCCGGTTCAGCGCGCGCGATGGTCGACGTGATCCAGGGTCGATCCCCCGCGCTGGACATGGCGCCCTACTCGGCCGCGCGTTTCCGTGCACAATAGGCGCGATGCGCATCTTGCTCTTGATGGGTGCCGCGGCGGCCGCCGCCTTGACGGCGTGCACCAACGCGCCGGGTCTCCAGCTGCGCGATAATTACCTTGCGCGGGATCTGCTCGAACCTGGGTTGACGTTGGCGCCGGTGCGACGCGACGACTACGGCAACGCGATCATCGAGGAGCGGCGGCCACTCGTGCGCCGCGAGTGGCCCACCTACCAGACGGCCGCTACCGGCCCCCTAACAGGCGCGCGCCCACGGCGCCAAGGTCAGCGCGAAGCGCGCTCAGGTATAAGCGCAGCATCTGGATCCACGCCGGCGGGCGACCACGCAGGTGTTCGCCGCGTTCGTACAGGCCCCGCGTATCCGCACGCCGGATTTTTCCGCTCGACGTCTTGAGCACCACATGCGGCGGCGTAAGCACCACTTTGTCCGGCGGTTCTCCGATCGCGGCGACGATTGCTTTGCGAACGTCATCGGCCAGGCGCGACAGAATCGCCGGATCGGTTGCGCGCGTTTCCGCGAGCACCACCATTCGCTCGGTGCCGCTTGCGCCGGCGAGGCCGAACGCCGCGATACAGCCCTTGCGAATGCCGCGTACCTCGCCGGCCGCGGCCTCGATCTCCGGCGCATGCAGGTTTCGTCCGGCGCGGATGATGATGTCCTTGTCGCGGCCGGCGATGAAGATTTCGCCATCGGCCAGGTAACCACGGTCGCCGGTACGCAGCCAGGTGCCGTCATACAACGCCGCCGTGGCCTGCGCGTTGCGGTAATAGCCCTGGCTGGCTGAAGGACCGCGGAACTGGATGGCGCCCGCGCGCCGCTCGGGCAGCGCCCTGCCCGTGACATCGACGACTCGCATCTCGTGCTCGGGGAGCGGCACTCCGCAGGCGACGAACTCGAGCGCGGTCGCGTCGTCTGGCGCGGCGGGTTCGGCGATTCCTTCGACCGTGAACCGCTCGCGGCGGATGCGATCGACGCGGGGCTCGCGGAACACATTCGGGAACGCAAGGCCCACCGAGCACTCCGCCAGGCCGTACACCGGCCGCATCACCGTTCGCGACAGGCCGAATCGTTCGAAGCGCTCCTGGAAGCCGCGCAGGGTTGCGGGCAGCACCGGCTCGGCTCCGTTGGCAAGCACACGCATCGAGCTGAGGTCGAGGCCGCGCAGGTCGCCCTCCTTGATGCGGGTGCGGCACAGCTCGTAGGCAAAGTTAGGTGCCGCGGAAATGGTGGCTCGGTAGTTGTGCATCGCCCATAGCCATCGCTCCGGCCGCGTCAGGAACCGCTGCGGCGACATGATGACGAAAGGCACTCCGTGGAACAACGAACCGAGCCACGCGCCGATCAATCCCATGTCGTGATACAGCGGCAACCAGCTCACGAAGGTATCGCGCAGGCCATCCAGTCCGCATGGCACCGCGAGCGTGCGCACGTTGGCGACGAGATTGGCGTGCGTCAGCATTACGCCCTTGGGCGATCCGGTGCTGCCGGACGTGTACTGCAGGAACGCGAGGTCGCTGCCGCGCCGTGCCACAGTCGTAAACCCGCCCGTCCCGCCGCGCAGATCGGCCACGGTCATCAGGTCGTGCACTCCGCGTGCCTTGGCGCGCAGGAATCGGGCGGCGGGCTTCGCCTCGGCGAAGGTGATCAGCATCACCGCCTCGGCGTTATCGAGGCTCGCCGCCTGGCGGCGAAGCAATTGCTCGACCTGCTGGCGACGCACGGGCGGATAGATCGGCACCGGCACAGCACCTGCGAGCAGGACGCCGAAGAACGCGTGGAAGAAGTCGAGCGACGTCGGCAGCATGATCGCCACCTTGGCGTCCGGCACGACACCGCGCGCCTGTAGGCCGGCGGCCACCTCCAGCGCACCTTGGAGCAGCTCGCGATACGTCAGCGGCTGAACGTCCTCGTCACCGGCAAGAAACCGCAAGTGCAGGCGGTCGCCGTGCCGGTCGGCGTGCCAGCGCAGCACGTCGAGCAATGTTTCCGCAGCCGCTGGGGCCGGCGGCACAGTGCCCGCGGGCGCGGGCGCGGTAGCACCGGCGGCGTTATGCATCGGTGATGTCGGAGAGGAGGAAGGTGCTAGTTGACCGGGGCCCGCCCGCGACCCAACCGCTCGATCGCGCCGGTTTCATAGTAGAGATCGGGCTCGCCCGTGTGACGCAGCATCTCTGCCCGGACGGCATTGCGCAGCGCCAGCGTCGCGTCCCATCCCCTCGGGCCGGATCACCGGGCCGACCGATACGGTAATCTGCGAACGGCGCGGAAACCAAGAACCGTCGCGCAGGGTTGTGCGGGCGCCACGAATGGCAACCGGCGACACCGGGCTCTGCGTGGCCGTGGCCACGGAGAAGGTCCCGGTCCGGAACGGCAGCAAACCCGCCATGCGCCCCAGTGTGCCTTCCGGGAAGAACAGCAGGGCCCCGTCCTGCTTGACGCACTCGGTGATCGCCGCAAGGTCGGAAACCCCTTGTTGCGGATCGGTGCGATCCACGAACAGGGTGCCGAGGTGGCGCAAGAACGGACCTATCCAGACCGGGTGGCGCAACGAGTGCTTGGCGACGAAGGAGAAGTCGCGCGGCAGGGTCGCCGCCAACACGATGCTGTCCAGGTAGCTGGTGTGGTTGGAGACGATGACCAGCGGGCCAATGCGCGGCATGCGCTGTCCGTTGTGGACCTCGGGGCTGGCGCCCGTCGCGAGGAGGAACAGGCGGCCCGCGCCGCGCAGGATGCGGCGCCCGAACTGCGGGGCCGGCACGAAGGTCACCAGCGGCCGCGCGCCGCCCGAGGTCGCGCACCTCCGGCGCGACCGACGTCAGCACCAGCCGCGCCATCTGCAACCAGACGGCCCGGCCTCCTGCCTCATGCTCCCCGGCCTCGAACAGCTGCCACGTCGCGTCACGCCGGATCTTGCCGCTCGACGTCTTGAGCACGGTGTGCGGCTTCACCAGCGCCACCTCGTTGGGCGGCTCGCCGATGGTGGCGACGACGGCGCGCGAAACTGCGTCGCGCAGGCGCTCCAGCGCCGCCGGATCGGTTTCGCGCGTCTCAGCCATCACCACCAGGCTTTCGGTGCCGCGCCGGCCCTTGCGGGCGCCGAAGACCGCCACGCAGCCGCGGCGGACGCCCTCGACCTCGCCAACGCGGGCCTCGATTTCCGGCGCGTAGAGGTTGCGGCCGGCGCGCTTGACCACGTCCTTCTCGCGCCCCGTGATGAACAGATCGCCCCGCACCATGTAGCCGCGGTCGCCGGTGCGCAGCCAGTCGCCGGCAAAGAGCGCACGCGTCGCCTTGTGGTTGCGATAGTCGCCTTGGGTAGTGGACGGACCGCGGCACTGCACGGATCCCTCCTCGCGGTCGGGTGCCTCACGGCCGGCAGCATCGACAATGCGGATCTCGTGGCCAGGAATCGGCTGGCCGCAGCCGACGAACTCGATGGCAGTGGAGTCGTCCGGTGCGGCGAACACGGCTTGGCCGCCGCCGGTGAACTCGTCGCGCTTGATCCGGTCGATCAGCGGCTCCCGCGCCGTGGGCGGGAACGCGAGGCCAACCGAGCTCTCCGCTAGGCCATAGACCGGGCGCTGCGTCGTGCGCGACAGCCCGGAGTGCTTGAAGCGCTCCTGGAAGCCGCGCAACGTCGACGGAAGCACCGCCTCGGCGCCATTCGCGGCGACACGCCATCTGGAAAGGTCGAGCCCGGCGATATCCTCATCCTTAATGCGCGTCAGGCACAGCTCGTAGCCGAAGTTCGGTGACGCCGAGAGTGTACCGCGGTGCTTCATGATCGTCCACAGCCAGCGTTCCGGTCGCGCCAGGAAATGCAGCGGCGACATGACGACCAGTTTCATGCCGAAATACAGGCTGCCCAGCCAGGCGCCGATAAGTCCCATGTCGTGATACAGCGGCAACCAGCTGACGAAGACGTCACGGTCAGGATGGATAGCGAGTGGCTGACCCATGGCGCGGATGTTCGCCAAGAGGTTGGCGTGGGTCAGCATCACGCCCTTGGGATTGCCGGTGCTGCCCGAGGTGTACTGCAGCAGGGCGAGTTCGTTGGTACTCGGCTGCGGCCAGTGGCGGCCGGCAGAGTCGGCGCGCAGCTCGGCCACCGTCACCACCACTTCGATGGTGCGTGCGTGGGCGCGCAGGAATCGCCCGGCGCGCGCCGCTCCGGGCACCGTGACGAGCAGGACGGCGCGCGCACTTTCCAGGATCGCGGCGTGACGGCGCAGGTGATCCTCGATCAGATGCAGGTGCGTGGGCGGATAGATCGGCACCGGGATGCAGCCGGCGCGCAGGATGCCGAAGAACGACAAGAAGAACTCCAGCGACGTCGGCAGCATGATCGCCACTGTCTGACCGATGCCGACACCCATGCCGCGCAGACCCGCGGCGACTTCCTCGGCGCCACGGCGGAGGCCGTCGTAAGTCAGCGGCACCGTATGCTCGTCCGATGCGACGAACTCGAGGTGCACGCGATCGGGATGCACCGCAACGTGCCAATCCAGAACCTCCAGGAGCGTCGTCGCGGCGAGGGGAATATCCGTCTCGCCGGTGTCGCCGGCCGGAGCCGGCGGTGCCGCCGCCGCGTACAAGCCGCCGGGAGCATGCTGCTGCGCGGTCGTCGGAGCCGCCTCGAGCGCGTGCCACAAGTCGCGAGCAGTCTCGGCGCCAACCACTACCTCGTCGCGCAAGGTGACGCCGAAGGCGTGGTCGATGCGGGACACGAGCTCCATGCGGCCCATGCTGTCGAGCGCCAGCTCGACTGCAAGGGACGTGTCGAGGGTGACATCGAGGGAGTCGCGCCGATGCGGATGAAGCTCTACCGCGACTTCGCGGATTACCTCCAGCAACCGCGCCAATGCAGGTGCTTCGCGGGACGTGTCCGGCTTGTTCATCGCCGCATAGCCTACTCGGAGCCTGGCTCCCCGTGTACGCACCCTGCGCGCCGTCGTCCCTCGGACACGCGGGAAACTGGGGCGAGTGATGGGATTCGAACCCACGACACCCGGAACCACAATCCGGTGCTCTAGACCAGCTGAGCTACACTCGCCGTAAAGGTGGGCTCATGTATCCCCGGCCCCGGGAGCGGTCAAGGCCGCGGGCGGTTTCCGGCCCTCTCAGGCCCCAGCCTGGCGCCGCCTTTTCCACGATTGCGCGGTGATGATGAACCAGATCACGGATGTGCTGGCCGTGGCCAGCGCCGACCAGACCAGCGGCACGGTGAAAAAGGTCACTGCGACGACGCCAGCCAGGACCGCCGTAACCAAGGCCGTTGTGACCTCCGGCTTCTCGCTGCCGAATACCGTTGGCAGCAGCGCCAGGACAAACCCCCACTGGCAGAACGCAATGACCCAGTCTTGCCACATGCCTTACCCTTCTCAGAACCAGCGCCGCACCCGCCGCACGTAAGCCGCATACTCCGCGGGGAAGCGCGCGGCGAGGTAGGCCTCCTCTCGCGCGACGATGGTGCGCTGCAGAACGGCCCACGCCAGCAGCGACGACGCCGCGATCCAGACGGAGTCCAGCCACAACCCAGCACCGAGATGCGCGAGGAGCATGCCGAGGTAGATGGGATTGCGTCCCAGCCGGTAAACGCCCCCCTTCGCGAGAGCCGCAACCCCAACGCGAGGATCGGGGCTGGCGCCAACGCGCCGCAACGCGACAATCGCCAGCAGCACCAGCACGACTCCGAGCGCCACCAGCACGATGCCGGCCCAGGAGACGCCGGCCCTGAGGGTGAAGGCAGTAGGCCAAAGCCACTCCAGGACGCCGCCGCCGACGCCGAACAGCGTCACCGTCAACGGTGGCGGAAACGGCATGCCGACGGCGTCTCGCGATTCCACCGCCCGACCTCCTGCATCCAGGCCCTACAGCCAACGGCGCACCGTACGACAGTAGGCCCCGTACGTCTCGGGGAAGCGTGCGTGCAGATACGATTCCTTGCGCGCGATGACGACGCGGTCGAGGAATCACCACAACGGTGCGATCGCAACCAGCAACCAGGCAGACGACCACCAAAGCGCGAGGCCGAGCGGCAGCGCGAGGAAGCCGACATAGATGGGGTTGCGACTGAGCCGGTAGACGCCGCCCGTCAGGACGCACGGTGCGGGCGCGTGCGGGTTGGGGTCGGCGGCGCACTCCTGGAACGCGCGCAGCGCCGCGACGATGATCGAGAATCCGAAGGCCAAAACGGCGACGCCGAGGACGACGCGCAGCAGGGTCGGGGTCTCGGTCGTCGTCCATACGGCGGCTTCGAGAAATGCGGGTATCGCCAATGCGGCGATGAGCCCAATCGTGGGCGGACACGGCAGATCGACGGTGGTCGAATCAGCCTGCCGATCGCTCATTGAGTGCCCTCCATGGGCTCGCTCACGGTTGCCCAGTTCTTGCGCGGGTCTCTGCCCAATTCTTAAGCAGGCGCCTGCTCCGTTTCATGGCGTGTCCCTCGAAAACGCCCAGAATCCCTGGGTTTCCGAGTGCGTCCGCGAGTGGCACGCCCTCTGCTATGGGCTGTTGCCGGTTGGCCGCCGATGTGGCACGAACACGGCGCTCGCAGACAAGGGCCCGCCCTGGGCCTGCGCTGCGATGTGGCTTGTTGTGCGCGACGCGCCCGTTCTGTGCGCTTGGTACGGGAGCCGTGGTGGGGGCAGTTACATGAAAAAGATCGAAGCCATCATCAAGCCTTTCAAGCTTGATGAGGTGAAGGAGGCCCTCAATGAAGTGGGTCTCAAAGGTATTACCGTTTTGGAGGCCAAGGGCTTTGGCCGTCAAAAGGGGCACACGGAGCTCTACCGCGGCGCCGAGTACGTCGTCGATTTCCTACCCAAGGTAAAAATCGAAGTCGTCCTCGAGGACAGCCAGGTCGAGCGCGCCGTCGAGGCGATTCAGCACGCCGCGCACACGGGCAAGATCGGCGACGGCAAGATCTTCATCACCACCGTCGAAGACGCGATCCGCATTCGCACCGGCGAGCGCGGCCGCGACGCCATCTGACGGCGGTCCATCCGGCATTCACGACACCGTCGACGATTTCCGAAAGAACCTGATCAGGGAGAGAGGGCGAACGCATGGCCAGCGGCAAAGATGTTTTGAAGATGATCTCGGACAACAAGGTCGAGTACGTCGACCTTCGCTTCACCGACACCAAGGGCAAGGAGCAGCACGTGTCCGTGCCGGCGTCCGCCTTCGGTGATTCCAAGTTCACCTCCGGCCATGCCTTTGACGGCTCATCGATCTCCGGCTGGAAAGGCATCGAGGCGTCCGACATGCTGCTCATGCCGGACCCGGAAACCGCGGTGATGGATCCATTCCGTGCCGTCCCCACCCTGAACATCACCTGCGACGTGCTGGAGCCCTCTACCGGCCAGGCATATGAGCGCGACCCGCGCTCGCTCGCCAAGCGCTGCGAGGCCTACGTCAAGTCATCGGGCATTGGCGACACCATCTACTTCGGCCCCGAGCCCGAGTTCTTCATCTTCGACAGCGTCACTTGGTCGGTCGACATGTCGGGCTCGGCCGTGAAGATCCACTCGACCGAGGCGTCGTGGTCCACTGGCATCGACTACCCGGCGGGCAACATGGCCCACCGTCCGGCCGTCAAGGGGGGCTACTTCCCGGTGCCGCCGGTCGACAGCCAGCAGGACATTCGCTCCGAGATGTGCACGATGCTCACCAAGATGGGCGTGCCCGTCGAGGTGCACCACCACGAGGTGGCGGGCGCCGGCCAGAACGAGATCGGCACTAAGTTCGGCGCCCTTACCCGCCGCGCCGACTGGACCCAGGTCCTGAAGTACGTGGTGACCAGCGTTGCCGCCAGACACGGCAAGACGGCGACCTTCATGCCGAAGCCGATCGTCGGCGACAACGGCTCGGGCATGCACTGCCATCAGTCGGTGTGGAAGGGCGGCAAGAACCTGTTCGCCGGCGAAGGCTACGCCGGCATGTCGGAGTTCGCGCTGTTCTACATTGGCGGCATCATCAAGCACGCTCGCGCGCTCAACGCCATCACCAACCCTGGCACCAACAGCTACAAGCGACTGGTGCCGGGCTTCGAAGCTCCGGTCATGCTCGCCTACTCGGCGCGCAACCGCTCGGCGTCGATCCGAATTCCGTACGTCGACAGCCCGAACGCCCGCCGCATCGAGGTGCGATTCCCCGACCCGACCTGCAACCCGTACCTTGCCTTTGCGGCGATGACGATGGCCGGTCTCGATGGCGTCATGAACAAGATCCATCCGGGCGCCGCCTCGGACAAGAACCTGTACGACCTGCCGCCGGAGGAAGAGAAGAAGATCCCGACGGTTTGCTCGTCGCTCGATCAAGCACTCGAGGCGCTCGATAAGGACCGCGGCTTCCTCACCAAGGGCGGCGTGTTCTCGAACGACCTCATCGACGCGTACATCGAACTCAAGATGCAGGAGGTCACGCGCTTCCGCATGACCACCCATCCGGTCGAGTTCGACATGTACTACTCGATGTAGGACGCTCGCGCTGCAAAACGAAACGGGGGCCCCAGCGGCCCCCGTCTTGTTTTCCGCGTCAGGCGCCGCGGCGGATTACCAGCGTGCGCGCGAGGACGTCATGCAGTCCCTGCTTGCGAGAATGGAATGCGATGAGCAGGAAGCCGCCCAACAGCAGGAAGGCGGAGATCCCCTTGCCTGCATAGCGGCCGCAGGCGCGCGAGAACGAGATGCGCTGACCTTCCGTGTCCACGACCCGCATGCCCAACAGGCGCTTGCCCGGCGATGCCTGCAGGCGCGACGACTCGAAGAACGAGAAGCACAGCCAGTCGAACAGCAGTAGCGTCGCGTCGATCGCAAATGCCGCCAAGCGGCGCGTCAAGCCGCCGAACACCGGCCGATCGAGGGTGGACGTCTGCGGGACAGTCGTCATTGGGTTTGGAACGAGATGGGTGCCAAGACGATGCGGTCTAGGGCAAGCGGCTCGCTGCGCAGGAATGCCACCACCATCTCCGCGATGCGCGGCGAAGACAGCAGCAAGTCATCGTCGTGGGCTGCCCCTTCGATCACAAGGTGGCTGGCGTTGAGGAAGCCCTCCATGACCTCCTTGGCGTTCTCGACCGGCGTGCGCACGTCTAGGGTGCCGCTGATGAACAACGTGAAGACGTCCGATTGGACCGCCTCACGGAAGTCTGGTCCGAGCACGGGTGCCGTCCAGGCCGCGCAGGCCGCGCGCAGGGGAATGTTGGCAAAGTCGCGAAGGATTGCCGCCTCCGCCTCCGCAGCGATCCGCTCCAGGCGCTCGGGTTCCACCCCGGCCGTGCAGCCCATGGCGACGCTCATCAGCGACGCCGCGTTGTTCTGGCGCGCGACGGCCGCCAGTTGCGCGAGCCCGCGAAAGTCGCCCTCGAGCATGTACGCAACGGCGCGCGGCAAGGTGGCCAACCGATCGCGCTCACCGAGGAGCGAGTAGATCCAGCTCTCTACGTCCAGCCGACCGAGGACAACCTCGATGGGCTCCGGTCCCGGCAGGACGACCCGCGGCGGCGCCTCATCCACCTCCTCCAGCAGATCCCGGATCGCGGCGCGGAAATCGGGGAATCTCGACACCGAGGCACTCACCGCCGCCGCCACGCGGTTGAATGCAGCGTCTATCGCGGACGGCAGCTTGTAGACCTGGTGCGGCGCCTCGACTCCCGCCAGCACCACACTGGAGACACGGTCGGGGAACAGGCGCATGTACTCCATCGCCACCTGCGTGCCGTACCCGATGGCGACGAGATTGATCCGGTCGAGCCCCAGGGCGGCGCGCAGGTCGTCGATGTCCATGGCGCTTTCGCGCGTGTTGAAGGCGCCAAGGTCCGCTTCCCCGGCGAACTCGCGCATGCACTCACGGATGTGTGCAGCGATTATCGGCGCGCGCCTCTCCACAGTCGCCTCCTCGTAGGGAGGAAATGAATAGCGGCCGCTGCACCGCAACTCCGGTGGGGAGAACCGGGTCCCGCGCTGGTCGAGCACGATCAGGTCGCCCGCCTGCCGCAGCTGCATCAGGAACTCGAAGCGATCGCCTGCCGCCGAGAGCGTCGCCGAGTCGCCCGGGCCGCCCGCGAGGTACACGGTTGCGGTGCCGGGATCGTTCGTGGCCGCCGCGAAGCGAAGGAAGTGCAGATCCACTGTCGGTCCGCTGCTGCGCTCGCGGTTCTGCGGGACGACAAGGCGGCCCTCGTCTGCCCGCGCCGTCGCGGGATAGAGATAGTAGTCGTTGGTGGCAAACAGTACCGGCGTGAGCGTGAGGTCGCCGACCACCACCGGAGGGCCCAATCTTCGCGCGATCGGGCTGGCCAACTGGCGCTGCGTGGCAACCCATGCGCCGGCGGCAAACAGTGCCGCGACGGCGAGAACGCCGAGCCACTTGAGGATCCCCACCGCGCGCTCCCCGTTGCTCCCGGGATATGGGCGGCTCCATGCTCAGCACAAGTCTGGCGCGCCCGCCGATACTATATCTGGTTGGTAGCGGTCCTAGGCGACCCTATACTCCGGGCCCCATGAACGACCTGTTTTCCTTGTCCAAGGGCGCCGGGAAGGATTCCAAACGCACGTCCAGTGGGCCGTCGGGAAAGTACACCGCGCGCGACATCGAGGTGCTCGAGGGCCTTGAGCCGGTCCGCCGGCGTCCCGGCATGTACATCGGCGGCGTCGATGAGAACGGGCTCCACCACCTTGCGGCCGAGATCCTCGACAACGCCATGGACGAAGCGGTTGCAGGCTACGCGAGCCGCATCGAGATGAGCCTCGCCGCCGACGGATCGCTCACCATCGACGATAACGGCCGCGGCATCCCGGTCGACAAGCACCCGAAGTGCAAGAACCGGTCGGCGCTCGAGGTCATCCTGACGACGCTGCATTCGGGCGCCAAGTTCAGCGACAAGGTCTACCACACGGCAGGCGGACTGCACGGCGTGGGCGCTTCGGTGGTGAATGCGTTGTCCGAGCGTCTCACGGTCGAAGTCGCCCGTGACGGCCACCTGTGGTCGCAGTCGTTCGAACGCGGCATCGCCAAGGGCAAGCTCAAGGACGCGGGCGTGGTGCGCAACCGGCGCGGCACCAAGATCACGTTCTGGCCAGACACCAAGATCTTCGGCGAGGGCGCGCGCTTCCGTCCGGCGCGGCTCTATCGCATGGCGCGATCAAAGGCGTACCTGTTCCGCGGGGTCGAAATCCGCTGGGAGTGCGATCCTAAGCTGCTCGGCAAGGACGCCGCGGTTCCGACGTCCGAAACGCTACATTTTTCTGGCGGCCTTGCCGATTACCTCGCCGCCGAACTGGGCGAGCGCACAACGGCGACGCCAGCGCCGTTCGCGGGCCGCGTCTCCTTGCCCGGTCAGCGCGGCGAAGCCGAATGGGCGGTGGCGTGGCCCACGGAAGGCGACGCCAGACTGATGTCTTCGTACTGCAACACAGTGCCGACGCCGGGCGGCGGCACGCACGTGCAGGGCTTGCGTAACGCGCTGGCAAAGGGCCTTCGCGCGTACGGCGAGCTGATTGGCAACCGCCGCGTCGCGCAAGTGATGCCGGAGGACGTCGTCGACTCCACCTCGGCGGTGCTCTCGGTGTTCATTCCCGAGCCGCTGTTCCATGGCCAGACCAAGGACAAGCTCGGCAATCCGGAAGCCGCAAAACTTGTCGAGCAGGTCGTACGCGACCACTTCGACCATTGGCTGTCCGGCGCGCCCGACATGGCCAACGGGCTGCTCGAGTTCGTCATCCAGCGGGCCGAGGAACGTCTCGCGCGCAAGGCCGACAAGGACGTGGCGCGCAAGACAGCCACGCGCAAGCTGCGGCTGCCGGGCAAGCTCGCTGACTGCTCGCGCACCGACGCCAAGGGCACCGAGCTGCTGCTGGTCGAGGGCGACTCGGCCGGTGGTACTGCCAAGCAGGCGCGCAACCGGGAGACGCAGGCGGTGCTGCCGCTGCGCGGCAAGATCCTCAACGTCGCCAGCGCCGCGAGCGGAAAGATGCAGGCTAATCAGGAGATTTCCGATCTCCTGCTTGCCTTGGGTTGCCAAACCGGCGAGCGTTACAAGGAAGGCGAACTGCGGTACGAGAAGGTCATCATCATGACCGACGCAGATGTGGACGGCGCCCACATCGCCTCGCTCTTGATGACGTTCTTTTACCGCCAGCTGCCCGGCCTGATTCGCGACGGACACCTCTACCTCGCCATGCCTCCCCTCTACCGCCTCACCCACGGCGCCACCACCGTGTACGCACGCGATGACGCGCACAAGGACCAGCTGCTCAAGACCACGTTCGCCGGCCATGGGGGCGCGGCGCGCAAGGTTGAGATCAGCCGCTTCAAGGGTCTCGGGGAGATGCCGGCGGCGCAGCTGAAATCGACCACCATGGACCCGGCGCAACGCACGCTGCTGCGCGTGGTTGTGGCAGACGGACGGAGGCGTCAGACCGACGATCTCGTCGAGCGCCTGATGGGGCGCAAGCCGGAGCTGCGGCTCGAGTTCATCCAGGAGCACGCGCCGGAAGTGGAGGATCTCGATGTTTAGTGCCTCGGTGGACGAACCGGCGTCAGTTGCCGACCATCTGCAGGACCTGCTGGCGCACCACAGCGGCGACATCCGCGCCGGCGCAAAGGCGCTGCATAACCTCGCCGAGCAAGTGGGCAACACCGAGGACGCGGCGCGCTTTGCGTCAGTCGTCGCGCACGTCGTCGGCGAAGAGTCGGGCAACTGGGACCTCGCCCGCAATCTGATCGCTTCCCTCGAGGCGCGCTACCGCAAGAGCGTCGGAGTGCAGGGCAACATGGCGGTTGCCTGTTACCTGACCAGCCATTGGCTCGCGGGTGTGGAAGCCGAGACTCGTGCCATGGCCGCGGCGGAGGAGAGCGCGCTCTCGGTGTGCGTATGGATCCGGCTCTCCGCGGCGCATGCCTTCCAGGGCCAGCGCGATTGGCCGTCGTGCTTCGCGATTTTCGGACAGACCCTCGACCTCGCCAACGGGTTGAGCGCCGGCTCCCGCCACGATACGGCCATCGCCGCGGTGACGAACAACCTGGCCAGCGACCTATTGGAGTTCGAGCACCGCACCGCCGCGCACGACGAGGCGCTCGAGCGGGCCGCCCTGCTAAGCCACGCCATGTGGCAGCGCGCGGGCAGCTGGATTCACCAGCAGCGCGCCGAGTACCTGCTCGCCCTCGCCTACAACGCCCTGCGGCACCATGACGAGGCGCGGCAGGCGGCGGAACGGGCGATCGCCATCATGGAAGGGCACGGCGACGAGCCGGTGGACCGCGCCTTCATCAACATTGAGCTGGCGCTGGCGTTGCGCGCGTTGAAGCGGGAGGGCGAGTTCGAAGCCGCGCGCAAGCGCGCCCAGGAGATCGCCGCGCAGTTCGACGACCCTGGACTGAAACAATGGTTTCAGTCCAAGTACGCGCGCATCGCCTAGTACCGCACCAGGCCTAGCGCGTCGCGGTCGGCGCACCCGCGCTCTATGCCAACCACGCCTGCAGGGCCGCCGTCACCGCCCTCGGGTTCTCGATCGGCGAGAAGTGCCCCGCCGCGGGGATGACCACCAACGTGGCGCCTGGAATCGCACTGGCCATTTCCTCGGCGCGGTCCTTGGGCGTGATCTGATCCTCCGCGCCAACCAGCACGGTGGTCGGAATGCCGATCCTGGCTAGATCGCCCGTACTGTCGGCGCGCCCCAGGTTGGCAAGCTGCTGGTGGACGAAGCCTTCCACACCCACGGCGTTGGACATCTCCTCGACGATCCCCACCAGGCGGGCGTCCGCGTGATGCCGGGGCGCCAGGAACCCAGGCATCAGCATCGGTAGGACGGCGTCGATGCCTTCCCGAATCGCCAACTCCATAAGCATGCGGCGGCGCGATGACTGCTCGGCGGTGTCGCTCCGCGCGGTGGTGTCCACTAGGCATAGGCGGTCCACGCGCAAGGGGGCACGGCGGAGGATTTCGAATGCCATGTAGCCGCCCATGGAAAGGCCAGCCAGGGCGAAGCGCTCCGGGGCCCCGCGCAGAACGGCATCGGCCAGCCCCGCCATGGTGTCCGCGGCCGCGCTGTCGGCCACGGTTATCGGCCTGCCCCGCCCCAGCACCGCCACCTGATCGGCCCACAAGCGGGCGGTATTCAGCAGGCCCGGTATCAGAATCAGTGGCAATTGGGCGTTCACGCCTTATATTGTGCCCGATTTCGTGCGGTACCGAACTCGGCCAAAAGGGTTCGCCCGCACAGCCAGAGCGCAACCCGCGGGTGCGCGCGAGCGTCGGCGCTACCCCACTCGGGACATTTTCCGAAGGCGAAGCGCCCGTTGGCGCGCCCCCGCGCAGTATTAGGTGTAATGAAGTTTTCCGATTTGGGCTTGAGCCCCGAGGTCCTTAGGGCCGTCGAGGAAGCAGGCTACTCCCAACCGACGCCGATTCAGGAACGGGCGATCCCCATCGTCCTCCAAGGCCGCGATGTCATGGGCTGTGCCCAGACCGGCACCGGCAAGACGGCGAGCTTTGCGCTGCCGATCCTCGACATCCTCGCCACCGGCCGGGCGCGGGCGCGCATGCCGCGCGCCCTCATTCTCGAGCCGACCCGCGAGCTCGCCGCGCAGGTGGCGGAAAGCATCGCCGAGTACGGCAAGTACAGCAAGTTCGAGACGGCCCTGCTGATCGGCGGCGTATCAATGGACGAGCAGAACCGGCAGCTCGAACAGGCGCCGGACATCCTCATCGCCACGCCGGGCCGCCTTCTCGACCATGCCGACCGCGGCCAAGTGATGCTGCGCGGCGTGAAGATCCTCGTCATCGACGAGACCGATCGCATGCTCGACATGGGCTTCATCCCCGATGTCCAGCGCATCGTGAAGCTGCTGCCGCCGCTGCGCCAGACGCTGTTCTTCTCCGCCACCCTGTCGCCGGAGATCCGGGCGATCGGCGCGGAGTTCGTGCAGAACCCCAAGGAGATCACGGTCGCGCCGCCGTCCTCGCCGGCCGCTTCGGTGCGCCAGGCGGTGATCACCGTCGATCCCGGCATGAAGCGCGAGGCGCTGCGCCGCCTCATCGCGCGCGAGAAGATCGAGCAGTGCATCATCTTCCTCAACCGCAAGCGCGATGTGGACATCCTGCTCAAGTCCATGAGAAAGCACGGCTTCTCCGCCGCCGCCATTCACGGCGACCTGGCGCAGTCGGTGCGCACCGAGACACTCGAGAAGTTCAAGGCCGGACAGATCGCCTTTCTGATCGCCAGCGACGTCGCGGCGCGGGGCCTCGACGTCGAAGCGCTGCCATGGGTGATCAACTTCGACGTGCCTATCAACGCCGAGGACTACGTCCACCGTATCGGGCGGACCGCACGCGCCGGACGCAGCGGCACCGCCTTCACGCTGGCGACGCCCGAAGACGCCCGTTACCTCGCCCAGATCACTCAGCTGATCGGCAAGGAAATTCCGCCGCTCACCGTGGAGGGCATCGAGACGCCGGCGCCGATGAGCGAGGATGAAGCCCGCGCCCGGCGCGGGCGCGGACGTGGCCGCG